>NZ_KV838125.1:67625-93500 GCF_001838645.1 Neisseria sp. HMSC70E02
CGCCTTGTTCTGATTTAAATTTAATCCACTATATCAATAAATTATCGAAAATCTGAAAGAAGGCTGAGACAGGGCGGGTATATTAAAAAACCAATTTTGAAACCATTTGGTTTATTGCCTGCTCAACCACTCTTTCTATTGAAATAGAAACGATGAACAGGCAATCGTTCAGCCGATATTCTTAATATCGTGAAACCTATCGTTTCAGACGCCCCTGCCAATCGGCTCCGGTCAATCGGAAGCTTGATTTACGCTTCGCCACCTTCAATATCCGATACGGTGTTCTCGGCTTCATTGCCTTCCGGATTTTCCGCCTCGGGATTTTCATCTTCCGCTTCTTCGGCAACACGTTCCAGCGATACCAAGGTTTCGCCTTCGTCCAGATTAATCAGGCGTACGCCTGCTGCGGCGCGGCCGGTTTCGCGGATTTGTTGGACTTTGGTACGGATGAGGACGCCGCCGCTGGTAATCAGCATTAGGTCATCGGTTTCGCCGACTAGGGTTGCAGCGACCAAATCGCCGTTGCGCTCGCCGGTGTTGATGGCGATATTGCCTTGTCCACCTTTGTTTTTGCGGCTGTAATCGGCAATCGGGGTACGTTTGCCGTAGCCGTTGGCGGTGGCGGTCAGCACTTGCAAATCGCTTTGAGCGGCTTCGGGGGCAAAGGTAATCAGGCTGACGATTTTGCCGTCGGCAGGCAGGCGCATACCGCGCAGGCCGCCGCTGCCGCGACCGGACGGACGGACGCCATGTTTGCCGCTTGGCAGGGCATTTTCGTTGTCGGCGGTTTCGTCTTCGAGGTCGTCTGAAATCTCGGTTTCGATGTCGGCATCTTCCGCTTCGTCGTTACCAGATTTTTCCCAGTATTCGTTGAAGCGGATGGCTTTACCCAAGTTGGAGAACAGCATGATGTCGTCCGAGCCGCTGGTTTGCGCGGCGCCGACGAGGTAGTCGCCTTCTTTGAGCGCGATGGCTTTGATGCCTTGGCTGCGGACGTTTTTGAAGGCGGAAAGCTGGACTTTTTTTACCATGCCTTGTGCGGTGGCGAAGAAGACGTATTGGTCTTCGGGGAACTCGCGCACGGCGAGGATGGCGCTGACTTTTTCGCCTTCTTCCAACTGGATAACGTTGTTAATCGGACGGCCGCGGCTGTTGCGTCCGCCTTCGGGCAGTTTGTAAACCTTAATCCAGTGGCACTTGCCGAGGTTGGTGAAACACATCAAATAGTCATGCGTGTTCGCAACGAACAGGGTTTCGATGAAGTCTTCGTCTTTGGTGGCCGCCGCCTGTTTGCCGCGCCCGCCGCGACGCTGCGCCTGATAGTCGGTGGTCGGCTGGGTTTTGATATAGCCACCGTGAGTCAGGGTAACGACCATTTCGCGTTGCGGAATCAGGTCTTCATCGGCAATGTCGCCGCCGAACGGGTTGATTTCGCTGCGGCGTTCGTCGCCGAAATTGGTTTTGGTTTCTTCC
Source organism: Neisseria sp. HMSC70E02 (assembly GCF_001838645.1). Lineage (NCBI taxonomy): Bacteria > Pseudomonadati > Pseudomonadota > Betaproteobacteria > Neisseriales > Neisseriaceae > Neisseria > Neisseria sp. HMSC70E02. The sequence goes on from NZ_KV838125.1 coordinate 69,099, forward strand.
AATTCTTCGCGGATGATTTGGGTGATGCGTTCCGGTTTCGCCAAAATGTCCAAAAAGTCGATGATTTTTGCCATGATGTTTTTATAATCGCCGACGATTTCTTCTTGGTCGAGGCCGGTCAGGTTGCGCAGACTCATGCGCAGAATGGCGTCGGCTTGGATTTCGCTCAAATAATAGCCTTGTTCCTGCAAGCCGAGATTGGCGGGCAGACCTTCGGGACGCGCCATGCGCAGGTCGAGGTCGGTACGGCTCAACATGTCTTCCACCAAACCGCTGCGCCATGCGCGGGACAGCAGTTTTTCTTTGGCTTCAGGCGCATCGGCGGATTCTTTGATGAGGCGAATCATCTCGTCGATATTAGACAGGGCGACGGCTTTACCTTCGGCGATATGGCCTTCATGACGCGCTTTTTTCAAGCGGAACAAGGTGCGGCGGGTAACGACTTCGCGACGGTGGCGCAGGAATTCTGCCAAAATCTGTTTCAGGTTCAACAGGCGCGGCTGACCGTCAACCAAAGCAACCATGTTGATGCCGAAACTGTCTTGAAGCTGGGTGAGTTTATAGAGTTGGTTTAAAACGACTTCGGCGTTTTCGTTACGTTTCAATTCGATAACGACGCGCATACCGGATTTATCGGATTCGTCGCGCAGGTCGGATACGCCTTCCAACGTTTTTTCGCGCACCAGTTCGCCGATTTTTTCCACCAGCTTGGCTTTGTTCACCTGATACGGAATTTCGTCGATGATAATGGCTTCGCGTTCGCCGTTTTTGCCTATGGGTTCGATATGGGTTTTACCACGCATGACGACGCGGCCGCGGCCGGTTTTATAGCCTTCGCGCACGCCGCTCAAGCCGTAGATGGTTGCGCCGGTCGGGAAATCGGGGGCTTGGAGAATATTGATTAATTCGTCGATTTCGGTTTCGGGTTCGTCCAAAAGACGAAGACAGGCATTGATGGTGTCAGTGAGATTGTGCGGCGGGATGTTGGTCGCCATACCGACGGCAATACCGGACGAGCCGTTGACCAACAGCGCGGGAAAGCGGGTCGGCAACACCAGCGGCTCGTGTTCGCTGCCGTCGTAGTTCGGGCCGAAATTGACGGTTTCTTCTTCGATGTCCGCCAGCATTTCGTGGGCGATTTTCGCCATGCGGATTTCGGTATAACGCATGGCCGCGGCACCGTCGCCGTCAACCGAACCGAAGTTGCCCTGACCGTCGATTAAGACGTAGCGCATCGAAAAATCCTGCGCCATGCGCACGATGGTGTCGTAAACCGCGGAATCGCCGTGCGGATGGTATTTACCGATGACGTCGCCGACGATACGCGCCGATTTTTTGTAGGCGGCATTCCAGTTGTTTTTCAGCTCGTGCATGGCGTAAAGCACGCGGCGGTGTACCGGCTTCAAACCGTCGCGCACATCGGGCAGCGCGCGGCCAACAATCACGCTCATGGCGTAATCGAGATAGCTTTTGCGCATTTCGTCTTCAAGGCTGACGGGCAGGGTTTCGAGTGCGAATTTATGGTCGTTGCGGATAGTTGCGTCGGTCATGGTTTTCTTTATTTCGTATGGCAAAAATAGATGGGAATTTTAGCATAAAACCGTGCTTTTCGGGCTTTTTGCATTCCTTTCGAATCATATGGCGAATAAACTGATTTTTCGCCACAGCTGCCGTACTGTCCGTACCGTCCGCGACTTGTTGCTTTAATGGTTGTCTGCTATTCCTACCTGCCCACATAAAAAAAGGTCGTCTGAAAACCTGAACTATGGCTTTCAGACGACCTTTACCATTTTAAATAATCAAACCAAACGCGCTTTACGGGGCGGTTTGTTCCAACTCAAGCGCGGCGGCAAGCAGCGACAGGCGCGCCATTACGCCGTAAACGTAGAGGCGGTTGTGCTCGTTGTCCACGTCGCAGTCTTTTTCGGAACGCGGCATACCGAGCGAGTCCCATTCTTCGAATACGCGTTTGCAGGCTTCGGGGGCTTCTTGGGAGTTGTCGCCGCTGCCGGTGGGGATGCTGTTGGACAGCGGGACGAACACCATGCCGTCGGCGTTGAGGTTTTCGTCCGCGCCACGCCCTTCGTGTACGCGGAAGAAGCCGCCGATAACAAAACGGTCCATCATATAAACGACGGGTTCGCACACGGCGCCGTTCATGGTTTCATAGGTATAAATGCCTTCTTGGACAATCACTTCGCTGACTTCCAAGCCTTCTTTCACCTTCGCCATCTTGTTGCGGTTTTTGCGGTTCAGTCCGCGCACTTCGTCGGCGGATTTGACGCTCATTACGCCCATGCCGTAAGTACCTGCGTCGGCTTTGACAATCACGAAAGGCTGGTCGGTAATGCCCAATTCGCCGTATTTGGCTTGAATCTTCGCCAGCACGCGCTCTACCGCTTCCGCCAACGCGTCTTCGCCTTCGCGCTCTTGGAAGTCCAAACCGCCGATTTTTTCGAAATACGGGTTAATCTGCCATTCGTCGATGTCAATCAGCTTGGCAAATTCAGCAGCGACTTGGTTGTATGCGCTGAAATGTTCTGTTTTGCGGCGCGTCGTCCAACCTCCGTGCAGCGGAGGCAATACGGTTTGGCTGATGTCTTTGAGAATATCGGGAACACCGGCGGACAAGTCGTTGTTCAACAAGACGACGCAAGGCGAGAAACCGTCTGCAAGATGGACGCGCTCGCGGGTACGCAATAAAGGTTCCAGCAGGATTTTATCGCTCAGCGCGGTTTCAAACTCGGTCGGTTCGGTAACTTCCGGATTCAGGCTGCCCAAACGGACTTCATACCCTGCCGAGCGCAAAATCTCGCTGAGTGCGTAAACGTTTTGCAGGTAGAATGTGTTGCGGGTATGGTTTTCAGGAATAATCAACACGGATTTTGCCGTTTCGCAGGCGCGCTGTACCGCATCTTGCGCCGCCACTGCCGCCAGCGGGATGAAATTCGGATTCAGGTTGTTGAAACCGCCGGGAAACAGGTTCATATCAATAGACGAAATTTTGTAACCGGCATTGCGGATGTCAACCGAACCGTAAAACGGCGGGCGGTGTGCGTTCCATTGCGAACGGAACCATGCTTCGATTTTGGCGTGGTTGCACAAGATTTTCGCTTCAAACGCCTGAAGTTGCGACAGATGTTCGGCAGCCATAACCGGTAATTTCATTCTCTATACCTCTGTTGTCGGATGTGGGATACGGATGGAAATGATAGTGCTTTTTTAGGCGGTACGACAAGCATTGTTTCAAATAAAATACCTCTTTTTGTCAACAATTCTACAATTTGTCTAATTTTTAAAAGTTATTTTTAGGTTTTTATGTGAAAAAGTAGAAATTAGACAAATTTCTATTGCGCTACCCCTGCAAAAAGCCTAAAATCCGCCCATCAAAACAAACCATCTACTCCTATTATTAATAAGCAAAGATAACCCATCATGAGCGCACAAACCCTCTACGACAAACTTTGGAACAGCCACGTCGTCCGCGAAGAAGAAGACGGCACTGTCCTACTCTACATCGACCGCCATTTAGTGCACGAAGTCACCAGCCCGCAGGCATTTGAAGGTCTAAAAATGGCGGGGCGCAAGCTGTGGCGTATCGACAGCGTTGTCTCCACCGCCGACCACAACACCCCGACCGGCGATTGGGACAAAGGCATCCAAGACCCGATTTCCAAGCTGCAAGTCGATACTTTGGACAAAAATATCAAAGAGTTCGGCGCACTCGCCTACTTCCCGTTCATGGATGAAGGTCAGGGCATCGTTCATGTCATGGGCCCGGAACAAGGCGCAACCCTGCCCGGCATGACCGTCGTCTGCGGCGACTCGCACACCTCTACCCACGGCGCATTCGGCGCGCTGGCACACGGTATCGGTACTTCCGAAGTCGAACACACCATGGCAACCCAGTGCATTACCGCGAAAAAATCCAAATCCATGCTGATTGCCGTTGAGGGTCGTCTGAAACCGGGCGTTACCGCCAAAGACGTCGCCCTCTACATTATCGGACAAATCGGCACGGCAGGCGGCACGGGCTATGCCATCGAGTTCGGCGGCGAAGCCATCCGCAGCCTCTCTATGGAAGGCCGCATGACCCTGTGCAACATGGCGATTGAAGCAGGAGCGCGCTCCGGCATGGTTGCCGTCGATCAAACCACCATCGACTATGTCAAAGACAAACCCTTCGCACCCAAAGGCGAAGCGTGGGACAAAGCCGTCGAATACTGGCGCACGCTGGTTTCCGACGAAGGCGCAGTATTCGACAAAGAATACCGTTTCAAAGCCGAAGACATCGAACCACAAGTAACATGGGGCACATCGCCTGAAATGGTTTTGGACATCAGCGGCAAAGTACCGAATCCTGCCGAAGAAACCGATCCCGTCAAACGCAGCGGCATGGAACGCGCCCTCGAATACATGGGCTTGGAAGCCGGCACACCGCTGAACGAAATCCCCGTCGACATCGTATTCATCGGCTCCTGCACCAACAGCCGCATCGAAGACTTGCGCGAAGCCGCCGCCGTCGCCAAAGGCCGTAAAAAAGCCGACAACGTACAGCGCGTGTTAATCGTTCCCGGTTCCGGTCTGGTTAAACGACAGGCGGAACAGGAAGGCTTGGACAAAATCTTCATCGACGCCGGTTTCGAATGGCGTGAACCGGGCTGCTCGATGTGCCTCGCCATGAACGCCGACCGCCTGACTCCGGGCCAACGCTGTGCCTCCACTTCCAACCGCAACTTCGAAGGCCGCCAAGGCAACGGCGGGCGCACGCACCTTGTCAGCCCTGCTATGGCTGCTGCCGCTGCGGTAAACGGTAAATTTACCGACATCCGTACCATGGCATAATCTTTCAGACGACCCCATCAATAGAGGTCGTCTGAAAACAATACATTGCTCAAGCAAATTTTCCCATTGTTGCGCAAAACGTCTGAAACCTTTTCAATCATTTATCACCTGAAAGGAATCCATTATGAAAAAAATTTTTGCATTGGCTGCCGCAGCCTTCATCTTGTCTGCCTGTTCCAGCACTTGGTCCGGAGCGAAAGATGACACCAGCCGCAACTGGGATAAAACCAAAGAAACTGCCGAGCACGTAGCCGACAAGACCGAGGAAGCCGTTAAAAAAGGCGGCAATGCCGTAGGTCGCGGAATGAGCAATGTAGGCAACAAAATCGAAGCCGCTACCGAATAAACCGGCAGCTGAGGTCGTCTGAAAATCCAACCCCTTTTTTCAGACGACCTCTAACCCTACATTAGTAATACAACTGAAATTTTCAGCATTCCATGCAAAGAAAGAACCATGAGTAACCCGTCAAGCTGGTTTGGCATTCATGCCCAAGATTTGGATCGAGCCAAAGCGTTTTACGAATCCGTCTTCGGCAAACCTTTGCAAGACATCGGCGGTAACGGCTTCCGTTTCATCATTTTCCCAGCCGATTACACGCAACACGGCACTGCCGGCATGATTTGGCACGACAGCAACGCCCAACCCGGCCACGGCGGCACAACCATTTTCTTCAATTGTCCGGATTGTACCGAGACCGCAGAAAAAGCCGTTTCAGCAGGCGGAAAATTGTTGCAGGGGAAATTCCCCATCGCCAACGGCTTTGCCGCCTTTATCGAAGATACCGAAGGCAACCGAATCGGTTTGCACAGCACACGTTAATTCAACCCGCCAAACAACCATCATTTTTTTCACATTATTCCTATAAGAACCTGACATGAAAGCCTTTACCAAAATCACCGCCATCGTCGCCCCGCTCGACCGCAGCAACGTCGATACCGACGCCATCATCCCCAAACAATTTTTAAAATCCATCAAACGGAGCGGCTTCGGTCCCAATGCCTTTGACGAATGGCGTTACCTCGACCACGGCGAACCGGGCATGGACAACAGCAAACGCCCGCTGAACCCCGATTTCTCGCTGAACCAGCCGCGTTACCAAGGCGCGCAAATCCTGTTGACTCGCAAAAACTTCGGCTGCGGCTCCTCGCGCGAACATGCTCCTTGGGCATTGGACGACTACGGTTTCCGCGCCGTTATCGCCCCCAGCTTCGCCGATATCTTCTTCAACAACTGCTACAAAAACGGCCTCCTGCCCATCGTGTTGACCGAAGAACAAGTCGACCAACTTTTCAAAGAAGTCGAGGCTAACGAAGGCTATCAGCTCTCCATCGACCTTGCCGAGCAAACCCTGACCACACCTAGCGGCGAGACGTTCAAATTCGACATTACCGAACACCGCAAACACTGCCTCTTAAACGGTTTGGATGAAATCGGCCTGACCCTGCAACACGCCGACGAAATCCGCGATTTCGAAGAAAAACGCCGCCAAAGCCAGCCTTGGCTGTTTAACGGTTAAAACAGCAGGCAGCCTGCAATCATTGTGCAGGCTGCCTGTTTTTTGTGCGTCAGACCGAATGCAGAGAATAGAAACCCGCTCCGCTCATTTTCAATTAGCCCCAAATGAAAACATTATCCGAACTCATTAATACTGCCGACCCCGCATGGCCGCTGATTCAAGAGTGGCTTACTGAAGCTGCCCATCCCGTAGAAATCCTGCTGCGCGATTCTGCCGCTGCAGAAGTCGAACTCTTAAAAACACAAGTAACAACACGTTCATTTATGGGTGCGGTCGTTTATGAAACCGGCGGCATCCTGATTGACGACGGCTGGTTGCAGATACTGGGTTCGGGCAGCGCAAAACTGCCTCGCGGGCTGGGAAGCTGGAATCTCGGACGCACCCAATCCGAACCTGCCGCGCCCGCGCCCTATTACCTGATTGCCGATGACGCCGCAGGCGGCTACTTTGCCATCAACGGCGGCGGATTGGACGGCACACCCGGCAATGTGTTCTACCTCCCGCCAGATACTCTCGAATGGGAAGATTGCGAAAAAGGCTATGGCGATTTTTTGCATTGGGCATTAGTAGGCGACCTGCAGATGTATTATGAAAACCTACGTTGGCAAAATTGGCGCGAAGAAATCCGCAATTTGAGTGGCGACAATGTTTATACGTTCTTTCCATTTTTATTTACCGAAGAAGGTGACGACATCGACCAAGTCAGCCGCAAGCCTATCCCCATTGCCGAACATTATGCTGCCACTTTAGATTTACAAAAAACCATCCAGTAAGGAATGCTTTTTCAGACGACCTTTCCAATCAAAAACCATGATTACCGACACCATCACCAACGCCGCTCGCTACGCCGCGCTGCACCCCGACTTTGCCGATGCCGTCCACCTGCTGCAAACGCTGGATTTCGCCGCCCTGCCCGACGGACAAGTGCCGTGCGCAAACCCCAATATCCGCCTTTTTGTCGGCAGCGAACCGATGAGGAGCAAAGCCGAAGCCAAGCCCGAAGCACATTTGAAACACATCGATATCCAAGTTCCTATCAGCGGGGAAGAAACCTACGGCTGGATAGACAGGGGTCGTCTGAAAAACGGTTTGGGCTACGACGAAAAGCGCGACATCGAATTTTTCGACTGTGAACCGGAAACCTGGCTCACGCTCCAACCGGGCGAGTTCGCCCTCTTCTTTCCCAACGACGCGCACGCCCCGTTGGTGGGCGACGAAAAGTCCATACGCAAAGCCGTCTTTAAAATCCGTATCGAAGCAGAACGCTACTGATTTCCTTCAACCCTTCGCAACTAATGTAAAACTTGGCTGCCCATCGCGTTCCCGAAGAATCCGCCCGCATGATTTCCAAGCGGCTTTCTCGATGCCGCAATGGTACAATCAGCCTCGTTCAAGCAAACCGACCTGCAAACAGACACAAAAGGTCGTCTGAAAACACCATCCTTACAAATGGAAAACGCTTTGCCGTTTTCAGACGACCTCCCCTTTTCCAAACCCTCATAAGGATTTTGCCATGACCAAACATATCGCCATCCTCCGAGGCGACGGCATCGGCCCCGAAATCGTCGCCGAAACCGTCCGCGTACTCGACAAACTCATCGCCCAAGGCTTGGACGCCAGCTACGAATACGCCCCACTAGGCGGCGAAGCCTACGACGAATACGGCCATCCCTATCCCGAATTCACACAAAACCTCTGCCGCAAAGCCGATGCCGTCCTGCTCGGCGCAGTCGGCAGCCCGCAATACGACAACCTCGACCGCCCGCTGCGCCCCGAACGCGGACTATTGGCCATCCGCAAAGACTTAAACCTGTTTGCCAACCTGCGCCCCGCCATCCTCTATCCCGAGCTTGCCAACGCCTCCACGCTCAAACCCGAAATCGTCGCAGGCCTCGACATCCTCATCGTGCGCGAACTCACCGGCGACATCTACTTCGGCGAACCGCGCGGCATCCGCGTTTTGGAAAACGGCGAACGCGAAGGCTACAACACCATGAAATACAGCGAAAGCGAAATCCGCCGCATCGCCCACGTCGCCTTCCAATCCGCCCAAAAACGCAGCAAAAAAGTCTGCTCCGTCGGCAAAGCCAACGTTTTGGAAACCACCGAACTCTGGCGCGAAATCTTTGAAGAAATCGGCAAACAATACCCCGACGTCGAACTCTCCCACATGTATGTGGACAACGCCGCCATGCAGCTCGTGCGCGCGCCCAAACAATTCGACGTCATCGCCACCGGCAACATCTTCGGCGACATCCTCTCCGACGAAGCCTCCATGCTGACCGGCTCCATCGGCATGCTGCCCTCCGCCTCGCTGGACGAAAACGGCAAAGGCCTGTACGAACCGTCACACGGCTCCGCTCCCGACATCGCCGGACAAAACAAAGCCAACCCGCTGGCCACCATCCTCTCGCTTGCCATGCTGCTGCGTTACAGCCTGAACGACGAAGCCCGCGCGCAACAAGTCGAAAGCGCCGTCCAAAAAGTGCTGCAACAAGGCTTGCGCACCGGCGATATTTACGAAGAAGGCACAAAACTCGTTTCCTGCTCCGAAATGGGCGACGCCGTACTCGCCGCCTTGTAAAAGGTCGTCTGAAAACCAAAAGCGCGGATAACTCCGCGCTTTTTTCATTAGAGCTGTCGACATTTAATTTTCCCGGTGGATTTTTGTTCACAAAGCGGAAAATTCAAGACGGAAACCGCAACAAGGTTGGAAACCTTGTGAGGATTTCCAACGCAGAAGATGCCGCTTTGTGGATAAAAAGACACGGAAACTATTGAATGTCGACAGCCCCTAGCATTGCCCTTCTTAGTTTTCAGACGACCCCATCATCAAATCCAAGTAAATCCACCGTTCACCCTTAAGAAATGATATGCATTCTTTCTTGTGTTAAGATAAACATCTTTACAACCTCATACAAAGGACAAGAATCATGAAAAAAATCATCTTCGCCGCACTCGCAGCAGCAGCCATCGGTACAGCCTCGGCCGCCACCTACAAAGTGGACGAATACCACGCCAACGCCCGTTTCGCAATCGACCACTTCAACACCAGCACCAACGTCGGCGGCTTCTACGGTCTGACCGGCTCCGTCGATTTCGACCAAGCCAAGCGCACCGGCAAAATCGACATCACCATCCCCGTCGCCAACCTGCAAAGCGGTTCGCAACACTTCACCGACCACCTGAAATCCGCCGACATTTTTGATGCCGCCAAATACCCGAACATCCATTTCGTTTCCACCAAATTCAACTTCAACGGCAAAAAACTGCTCTCCGTTGACGGCAACCTGACCATGCACGGCAAAACCGCCCCCGTCAAACTCAAAGCCGAAAAATTCAACTGCTACCAAAGCCCGATGGCGAAAACCGAAGTTTGCGGCGGCGACTTCAGCACCACCATCGACCGCACCAAATGGGGCGTGAACTATCTGGTTGATGCAGGTATGACCAAAAACGTCCGCATCGACATCCAAATCGAAGCTGCCAAACAATAAGCCGCTGCGCAACACAAAAGGTCGTCTGAAAACAAAGTTTGCTGTATCCGTTTTCAGACGACCTTAAAATATTTCACAACGCCTTTTAGAGATTTCACATAAAATCCGCGATAATAACGTTTGATTTTCACACTACGAGAAACACTCAAATGAACAAAACCCTCAAACTCACTTTCGCCGCCCTTGCCCTTGCCGCAGCCTTCAACGCCCAAGCCGAGACACGCGCTGTCATCGAAACCAATATGGGCAATATCAACCTGTCGCTCGACGAAACCAAAGCGCCCAAAACCGTCGCCAACTTCGTCAGCTACGCGCGCAAAGGCTTTTACGACAACACCGTTTTCCACCGCGTTATCGACGGCTTTATGATTCAAGGAGGCGGCTTTACCCCGGACCTTGCCCAAAAAGCCACAGATAAAGCCGTCATCAACGAAGCGGACAACGGCTTAAAAAACACTGTCGGCACCATCGCCATGGCGCGTACCGGCGATCCTAATTCCGCCACCAGCCAGTTCTTCATCAACACTGCCGACAATACATTCCTCAACTTCAAAAACAAAACCCCGCAAGGCTACGGCTATACCGTCTTCGGCAAAGTAACCTCGGGCATGGATGTCGTACGCCAAATCAGCAAAACGCCGACTGAAACACGCGGCTTCCATCAAAACGTCCCCGTCAAACCGGTTATCATCAAGCGCGTCACCATCGGCAAATAAATTATAGTGGATTAAAATTGCAATGATACGGCGTTGCCAACGCCCTTATGTACTACCCGTACACGGCGGGCGTTGCCGCCTTGTCTCATTTTTATTTTAATCCACTATACAAAAACCGACTTCTTTGACAGAATACGGTTTCAATTCAAGCCCGATATAAAAGGTCGTCTGAAAATCAAATTTTCAGACGACCTTTTTATTTATGCTTGAAACTTAATGTTCCAGCCCCTCGGTATCGATTTTGACGACTTTGTCGGTTTTATCCTCCGGCAAAAGCAGGTTCAGGATAACTGCCGTAATGCCGCCGGCGGAAATGGAGTTTTGGAACAAGACTGGCAGGTTTTTAAACACTTCCGGTTCAAACGCCACGCCCAAGCCCAGACCGACCGAAGTCGCCGCGATCACCGCCTCGCGCCTGCGGATGCCGTGGCTGACCAAAATCCGCACGCCCGCAATCGCAATCAAGCCGAACATCAAGACCATCGCCCCGCCCAACACCGGACTCGGAATCGTCGTAAACGCGCGCCCGACAACGGGGAACAAACCCAGCAGCACCAAAATCACGGCAATATATTTGCCCACATGACGCGAAGCCACGCCGGTCATCTGAATCACGCCGTTGTTTTGCGCGAAGGTCGTCAGCGGCAGCGAACCCAAAGCCGTCGCAATCACCGATACCAAACCGTCCGCCAACACGCCGCCGCGCAGGCGTTTGGTGTATTCCTCGCCTTCAATCGGCTGGTCGGACACCATTGCCGTCGCAGTCAAATCGCCGACCGCCTCAAATACGCTCAACAGGAAAATCGCGCCCGCCACAATAAATGCGTGCCAGTCGAAAGCGAAACCATATTTAAACGGTACGGGCAGCGTAACCAGCGGCAGGTTTTGCAGCGCGGAAAAATCCACCTTGCCCAAAAACAGCGCGACAATGTAGCCGACAATCAGCCCAACTGCGATGCCGCTCATACGCAGCAGTGGATTTTTCATACAGTTGAATATCAGCACAATCAGCAACACCAGCGACGCCAGCCCCAAATTTTCCATCGAGCCGAATGTGCCGTTCGTCTTCGCGCCGAAGCCGCCGCCGAAATCGGTAATGCCGACGTGTACCAAACTCAAGCCAATCAGCATCACGACCACGCCGCTGACCGTCGGCGTAATCACTTTTTTCAAATACGGCAAAAGCCATGCCGAGAAACACACCAAAAACGCGCCGACAAACGATACGCCCAACAGCGTCGAAATCATCGCATCCTTAGTCAAACCGCCCTCTTTCATCCCCGCGCCGAGCGCAATCATGACGGTAACGAACGAGAAATTCACCGACTGGATAGACAACATCCCCGAACCAATCGGCCCGAAGCGGTTGACCTGCAAATAAGTGCCGACACCCGACGCAACCATCGCCATCGACACGAGATACGCCGTCATCTCCACCGGCAATTCCAGCGCACCGCCCACAATCAGCGCGGGCGTAATCATCGGCACAAAAATTGCCAGAAGATGCGTTATCGCGCTTAATAAGGCATTTCCGAATGGCGGTTTGTCTTCCAAACCGTACACCAAATCAGGCGAATCCGCCTGTTTTTTCATTGTTTCAGCCATTGCAGTCTTTCTATCCGTTGTCAAACGTTAAAAATTTTTAAGGAACGAAATTGTAGCGAATCAAAGATTCCTTATCAATTCCAATCCTCCAGTGCAAAAACATCTCCGGCTGCCCAAATTCGAATTTCTTTGAATTCCCGCGCCAGACAGTCCTTCATTTTTAGACGGCATTTATGCGCTTAACACATTTTAATTCTTGACAGCAATTCCACCGCTCAAAACCAATAATTTTATGATTATAAAAAATATTATTTATTAAGATATGATAGCCCTTAAGCCTTTAAACCAACCGTCCGGCCGATATGTTTCACACAAACAACAAAGTAAGCTACAATCCGAAGCATAATCGACCTCACACAATGAATAAAAAGGTTTCCGTATGTTACAAGGTAGCTTGGTTGCCCTGATTACACCCATGAATCAAGACGGCAGCATCCATTACGAACAACTCCGCGATTTGATCGACTGGCACATTGAAAGCGGTACCGACGGCATCGTCGCCGTCGGCACGACAGGCGAATCCGCCACCCTCTCCGTCGAAGAACATTTAAGCGTAATCGAAGAAACGGTCAAACACGTCAACAAACGCGTTCCCGTTATCGCCGGCACCGGCGCCAACAACACCCTCGAAGCCATCGCGCTCTCCCGCGCCGCCGAAAAAGCCGGTGCAGACTACACCCTTTCCGTCGTCCCCTATTACAACAAGCCCTCCCAAGAAGGTATTTACCAACATTTCAAAACCATCGCCGAATCCACCTCGATTCCGATGATTATCTACAACGTACCCGGCCGCACCGTCGTCAGCATGACCAACGACACCATCCTGCGCCTTGCCAAAATCCCGAATATCGTCGGCGTCAAAGAAGCCAGCGGCAACATCGGCAGCAATCTCGAATTAATCAAACACGCGCCCGAAGGTTTCACCGTCCTTTCCGGCGATGATCCTACCGGCCTGCCCTTCATGCTCTGCGGCGGGAAAGGCGTCGTAACCGTTGCCGCCAATGTCGCCCCCAAACTCTTCGCCGATATGTGCCGCGCCGCCCTTGCAGGCGATATTGCGACCGCTCGTCAATTAAATGACCGCCTGATTCCGATTTATAACACTATGTTCTGCGAACCAAGCCCTGCCGCGCCCAAATGGGGCATCTCCGCATTGGGCAAATGCGAACCTTATGTCCGCCTGCCGCTCGTCCCCCTGACCGAAGCCGGACAGGCAAAAGTCCGCGCCGCATTGCAAGAATCCGGACAACTCACCGCATAAACCGCAAAGGTCGTCTGAAAACCGTTTTCAGACGACCTGCCGTTAACCCATCACATCCCACAGGAAACCAATATGACCTATATGAAACCTGTCGTCGTAGCAATCGCCCTGATCAGCATGACTGCCTGTTCGGGCAACAAAAAAGACCTGCCTAAGCTGGACTACCAAACCCAGACACGCAAAATCGTCAAATTAGAAGTACCGCCTGATTTGAACAACCCCGATCAAGGCAACCTCTATCAAATACCCGCAGGCAGCGGCGCCGTCCGCGCCAGCGACCTGAGCCGCCGCACATCGGCAACCCAACAGGCCGCCAACTCCGAAGTCCTCAAATCCGTCAAAGGCGTCCGTTTGGAGCGCGACGGCAACCAACGCTGGATTGAAGTCCAAGGCAAATCCCCTGCTGAAATTTGGCCTCTGTTGAAAGCATTCTGGCAAGAAAACGGCTTCGACATCAAATCCGAAGAACCCGGCATCGGCCAAATGGAAACCGAATGGGCGGAAAACCGCGCCAAAATCCCGCAAGACGGCCTGCGCCGCCTCTTGGACAAAGTCGGCATGGGCGGCATCTATTCCACCAGCGAGCGCGATAAATTCATCATCCGCATCGAACAAGGCAAAAACGGCACGACCGACGTCTTCTTCGCCCACAAAGGCATGAAAGAAGTTTACGCCGACAAGAAAAAAGACACGACCATGTGGCAGCCTGCTGCCAACGACCCCAACCTTGAAGCTGCCTTCCTCGCACGCTTCATGCAATACTTGGGCGTCGATCAGCAACAAGCTGAAAACGCGCTGACCCAAAGCGTTGCCAAACGCAGCGGCAGCGAATTGGCACGAATCGACGGCAACACCCTGCTCGTCTCCGGCGACTACGGCCGCAACTGGCGACGCACCGCGCTTGCCCTCGACCGCATCGGCTTGAATGTCTTGGGTCAAAACATCGAACGCCACGCCTTCTTGGTTCAACAGGCACCTAACGAAAGCGACGCCGTTTCCACGAAAAAACCGGGCTTCTTCGGCCGTATGCTGGGCAAAGGCAAAAAAGTTGAGAAACCGGCTGCCTACCCCGAGATCATCGTATTCGTCGAGCCAGTCAACGGCGGTTCGCGCATCAGCCTCTTGAACAAAGACGGCAGCGCATACAAAGGCAGCGATGCCTCTACGCTCCTCAGCCGCCTGCATACAGAACTGCGTTAAGCAATCTGATGTCACAACAGGTCGTCTGAATTTGAATCTAAACTGCGCCTCAAATCTCGGACGCTCGTAAAAGCCTATTTGGGCGCTCCCTATTAAGCCGGGTTCTGCATAAACAGGACTCGGCTTTTTCCATCTCAAATTGCAACGCTCCCGTTTGCAACAATCCATACAACCATCTACCTGCTTCATCCGCCTTTAAGCAGTATCATGCTGTTCGGGATATCACGCTACTCGTTGCTTCAACGGCAACCTGCCCTTCCCTATCTGGCGGGGTATTTAGCATGTTCTGATTATGAGAAGAGGTCGTCTGAAACCAAATTTTCAGTTTCAGACGACCTTTTACCGTATCAGCAACCTTGTCCCTTCCCCCGTCCTGCGGGGGAAGGTTAGGATGGAGGTGGCTTCGCGGCTTTAGGCAAAATCAAATTGGTGCAGCCCGTAAAGCCACCCTCTCCCCAACCCTCTCCCCAACCCTTTCCCGCCGGACGGGAGAGGGGGCAGGTTGCGCGTCGTGGCATAGATTTCTGTCTGGCTACCGTCATTCCCGCCCCCGCCTACGCATAGTGGATTAAATTTAAATCAGGACAAGGCGCCGAAGCCGCAGACAGTACAGATAGTACGGCACCGATTCACTTGGTGCTTCAGCACCTTAGAGAATCGTTTTCTTTGAGCTAAGGCGGGGCAACGTCGTACTGGTTTAAAGTTAATCCACTATAAAAATGCACCCTGACGGCTGGAGGGTACAGCCGTCAGGGTGCCATTCAAACTGCTTTCATCTGCTTAAAACGTAGGGGTCGTCTGAAAATCGGGTTGACTGTTCGGCGCATCGCATCAAGGTCTGGCAAACTCTTCTCCAACCTTCCAAAGTCTCTCCGCCGATTTAATGAATGACGGTTTTCAGACGACCTTTGAGGTCGTCTGAAAACCATACAAGCCTTACAGCAACACTTTCTCCACGCCGCCGTTGTTGGCTTTTTTCACAAACTCGTCCAGCCAGTTTTCGCCGAGGATATGTTTCGCCATTTCGATGACGATGTAGTCGGCGGGCATGTCGTTGTCGTCGGCGTAGCGGCTCAGTCCTTGCAGGCAGGCGGGGCAGGTGGTGAGCATTTTGACGGGTTCGCCTTGCGGCAGTTCTTTGAGGTTTTTCTCGATTTCTTCCTGTTTGCGGAATTTGACTTGGGTGGCGATGTCGGGGCGTTTGACGGCGAACATGCCGGATTCGCCGCAGCAGCGGTCGCTTAAGACGACTTTCTGCCCCATGAGGCTGCTTGCCATTTGGGTGGCATTCATGGTTTTGATGGGTGTGTGGCAGGGGTCGTGGTAGAGGTATTGCTGACCTTTCACGCCGTTTAGTTTCACGCCTTTTTCGAGCAGGTATTCGTGGATGTCGATGATGCGGCAGCCGGGGAAGATTTCTTCGAAGCGGTATTTTTCGAGCTGGTCGTAGCAGGTGCCGCAACTGACGACGACGGTTTTGATGTCGAGGTAGTTGAGGGTGTTCGCCATGCGGTGAAAGGCGACGCGGTTGTTGGTGCTCATTTGTTCGGCTTTTGCCTTGTTGCCGCCCGCGTCCTGCGGATAGCCGCAACACATATAGCCGGGCGGCAGGACGGTTTGTACGCCGACGTGCCAAAGCATGGCTTGGACGGCGAGTCCGATTTGGCTGAACAGGCGTTCGGAACCGCAGCCAGGGAAGTAGAACACGGCTTCGGCATCTTCGGGCGCAGCGGGGTTGCGGATGATGGGGATGCTTTTGTCGTCTTCGATGCCGAGCATGGAGCGTGGTGTTTTGGCGGGCACGCTTTTGGGCAAAGGACGGTTGATGAAGTGGATGATTTGTTCTTTGACCGGTGCGGTGCCGACGGTGGCTTTGGGTTCGGCTTTTTGTTTTTGGGTGCCGATTGGAAGAAGTTTGCCGATTTTGTAGGCGAAGTTCTGCGCGGGAAAGCCGGTCTGTATCATGGCGGCGCGCAAGGCTTTGATGGTTTTCGGGCCGGTGGCGTTCAAAAATGCCATGCCCATCGATGCGGCAGGCGCGAAGCGTTTGTGGCCGGAGTCGGCAAGGTAGTTGCGGATGGCTACGGTTACGTCGCCGAAGTCGATGTTGACCGGGCAGGGTTTGACGCAACGGTGGCATACGGTGCAGTGGTCGCCGATGTCCATGAGTTCTTCGAAGTGTTTGATGGAAACGCCGCGGCGGGTTTGTTCTTCGTATAAGAAGGCTTCGGTCAAGAGCCCCACACCGAGGATTTTGTTGCGCGGGCTGTACAGCAGGTTGGCGCGCGGGACGTGGGTGGAGCAGACAGGTTTGCATTTGCCGCAACGCAGGCAGTCTTTGACGGAATCGGCGATGGTGCCGAGGTCTGATTTTTCCATAATCAGCGATTCCGCGCCCAACAGCTCGAAAGACGGCGTGTAGGCGTTGCGTAAGTCCGAGCCTTTCATCAGTTTGTGACGGTTGAAGGTGTGTTTGGGGTCGACTTGGTTTTTGTAGTCCCAAAACGGCTGCAAATCTTCATCGGTCAGAAATTCGAGCTTGGTGATGCCGATGCCGTGTTCGCCGGAAATCACGCCGCCGAGCGAGCGGGCGAGCTTCATGATGCGTTCGACCGAGCGGTAGGCGGTCTGAAGCATTTGGGCGTCGTCTGAATTGACGGGGATGTTGGTATGGACGTTGCCGTCGCCGGCGTGCATATGCAGGGCGACGAAGACACGCCCGCGCACGGTTTTGGCGTGGATTTTGCCCAAGCCTTCGATGATTTTGGTGTCGGTTTTGCCGCTGAAGATTTCGGCGAGCGGTTTCATTACGTCTTCTTTGACGGACACGCGCAGGCGGAAATCGCGGAAGGCGGTGAAACAGCTCTCGTCGTCTTTGGCTTCGGGCGCGGCATGGACGGCTGCGCCGTAGCGGGCTTTGTAGTCGGCAAGCGGCGTATCCAGATGGGCGAGCAACCAGTCCCAACGCTCTTTGACGGCGGAAACGTGGGCAAGGGCGTGTTTGCCGCGTTCGCCCAAAAGTTCGGCGGTCGGCAGGTCAGTGCCCATTTTGTCGATGGGGAGTTTGCCCGAAAGATATTGCTCCAATGCGGCGCACAGGGTGAGTTTGTTTTGGATGGAAAGCTCGATGTTGATGCGTTCGATACCGTCCGAATACTCGCCCAGCCGCTCCAGCGGAATCACCACGTCTTCGTTGATTTTAAAGGCGTTGGTGTGCTTGGCGATGGCGGCGGTGCGGCTGCGGTCGAGCCAGAAGGTTTTGCGCGCTTCGGGCGACACGGCGATAAAGCCTTCGCCGTCGCGGGCACGGGCAAGTTCGCAGATGTGTTCGGCGGCGGCCTGTACGGCGGCTTCGTCGTCTGAAACCACGTCCGCCAGCAAGACCATTTTCGGCCGCCCCTTACCCGCTGCTTTGGTGGCGTAGCCGACGGCGCGGACATAACGCCAGTCCAAATGTTCCAAACCCGCCAGCCGCACGCTGTCGTGGGCAAGCAGGAAATCGCGGATTTCGACGATAGAAGGCGTGGCGGTGGCGACCGTACCGAAAAACTCCATACACACGGTGCGCGTGTGTTTCGGCATTTTATGTAACACGAAGGCGACGCTGGTAATGATGCCGTCCGTGCCTTCTTTTTGCACGCCGGGCAGACCGCTCAAGAATTTGTCGGTAACGTCTTTGCCCAAGCCGACTTTGCGGAATTTGTGGCCGGGGATTTCCAAGCGTTCGGTTTTAACGATATTGAGGCCGTCTGAATCCAGTGTGTGAACGTCGAACACGGCGGTTTCTTCGTCGTGGATTTTGCCGAAATTGTGGCGCACGCGCTCGATGCGCAGCCATTCGCCCTGCGGGTTGACCATCTGCCAGTAGGCGAGGTTGTCCAACGCCGTCCCCCACAACACGGCTTTTTTACCGCCCGCGTTCATCGCGACATTGCCGCCCACGCAGGACGCATCGGCGGAAGTCGGATCGACGGCGAACACCAAACCCGCCTGATGCGCGGTTTCTTCTACCCGCCGCGTTACCACGCCCGCGCCGCAATGGATAATCGGATGTTTGCCGTCCAAGCCCGCCAGTTCGACAAATTCGACGCCGCGATGCTTGTCCAGCTTTTCCGTATTGATGACTGCGCTCATCGCATCCAAAGGCACGGCGCCGCCGGTATAACCCGTGCCGCCGCCGCGCGGGATAATGACCAAATCCAGCTCGATTAAGGCGCGCACCAAAGGCGCGACTTCCGCCTCCGTATCGGGATTGACGACGACAAACGGATATTCGACGCGCCAGTCGGTCGCATCGGTAACGTGCGTTACCCGCGCCAGACCGTCAAACATAATATTGTGCGGCTTGGTGATTTTGCTCAAACGTTCCAAAATCTGCCGCCGTTTTTGGCGCGTTTCGTCAAAACTGCCGTCAAAACGCTCGACCGCCTTTTCCGCCGCCGCCACCAATACATCGACTTGCGGATTGTCGTCGCGGCGTTTGCGGATTTCGTTCAACCGGTGGCGCATTTCCCGCACCAGCGCGGCGCGGCGTTTCGGATGCTCCAGCAAATCATCGACCAGATACGGATTGCGCACGACCACCCAAATATCGCCCAACACTTCAAACAACATCCGCGCCGAACGCCCCGTCCTGCGCTGTCCGCGCAAGTCTTGCAGAATCTGCCACGCCTCATCGCCCAACAGGCGGATGACGATTTCGCGGTCGGTGTAGGAAGTATAGTTGTAGGGAATTTCCCGAATACGCTGCGGGGCGGTAGTCGTGGTCATGGTGGCGGTGTGTCCGTATGATTATTGGTACGGCGAAACTGCGGAAAGCTGCGGCATGATTTCGCCGTATTTTTATGAAAAGGTCGTCTGAAAGTGCATCTTCAACGAAATTAAAATGATTTTCGAGACAATCAGACAACTCGTTGGAAAAGCGATAATGTAGTTTAAATTCCGATGTTTTTCAACGGAAAAGGCGAAAAATGTTTCGATAGGAATAATTTTCAAAAAGGCAAATATTGTTGACAATTTAAAGGTAAAAAGACTTTTCAGACGACCTTCTACGCCGCCGCGCTTGAGTTTTCCCGTAAAACAGTTATAATGCCACTCTCTTGCGGCGGGTCTCCCCGCATGGTAATTCGGAACACCGGGTCAGGGGCGGAAGCCAGCAGCCCACTCCGATGCGTCAGTGCCGGGGGTCTGGCTCGCCACCCTATTAAAAAACACCGAAGATTAATTGGTCTTCGGTGTTTTTGCTTTTGCAGAATCTGGGATTGGGGAAAGGTCGTCTGAAAATCTATTGAATGCACCTACTCGAATAACGGCAAGTCATCGCATCCGTTTGTGACGGTAAGGCAACATCAAGCATTTTTCTCGTTGGCACGCCCTAAGTAAATAGCAGTCAGGGTCAACACGGCGCCGCTCCATTGGAGGGCGTTAATCGGTTTATCCAACCAAAAATAGTCGATAAGCAAGGCGGCGACAGGTTCGGAGAGCAACAGCAGTCCGGTCAGCGAGAATGACAATAAGGGAATGGCGTAGGCTATCATGCCCCATGCGAAACACTGCATCACCGCGCCGTAAATCAATACCAGCCCGATATCGCGCATGGTGGCGGGATAGAGGGCATGGCTGTCAAACAGGATGGACGGAATGATGAGGGATAACGCGCCGCCAAAGCTCAAAATCATCATCATCGGGAACAAGGAAGTTTTCTCGATTTGGTGGGTTTTGTGGATACACACCATAGACAATGCGAGCATCCCGCCCGAAGTGATGCCGCTGATAAAGCCCCAGACGGCGTTGCCGTTGTGTCCGAACTCAGGGCTGCCGATAAGGGCGACGCCGCTGATGGCGAGAATGAGGCTGAACATTTGTGGTTTGCTCAAGCGTTCGCCGAAAAAGAAGAAACCGATGGCGGAGAGGAAAAATATCTGCAAGCTGTTGAGCAAGGTGGAAATACCGGGGCCGACGGCGTGTATGCTTTCGTGCCACAGCGACAGGTCAAATGCCAGAAACACGCCGGAGAGCATGGCGGTGTAGATGGCTTTTCTTCTTTTGGGCAACTTTTGCCCAAAGAGTCGCGACAGCAGCCAAAAAATCACCGCCGCTATCGCCAACCGCCAAAATGCGATAGCGTAAGAACCGACGTCGACAAATTTGACAATCAAGCTGCCCAGTCCGAAAACGACGCAGCCGACGACCAGCAAAGGGGCGGCATGCGAATAATGCGGCTTATTCATAACGCTCTCTATTCTCTTTGTTTTATAGTGGATTTGAAATCGTCGGTTTTATAGGTATTGCTCTCCAGCCGGTTTACAGAAAGGTCGTCTGAAAACGTGCAACCTGCTTTTCAGACGACCTTTTTACCTTCTTTTCACATCAATCCTGCATCAGCCAATATTGCAGGCCAATTAGGGTTTTGCCGTCTTTGATTTCGTTGTGTGCCAAAGCGGTGCGGGCTTCTTCCTTGCTCATCAGGACGGTTTCGGTGATTTCGTCTTCATCGTTGCTCAGAGTGCTGCCGAGGCGCACGCCTTCTGCTTGGTAGAAGTACATTTTTTCGTCGCAGAAGCCGATGGCGGTGTAGAAGCTGCTGATGAGTTTGACGCGGTCGGCGGTGTACGGGGTTTCTTCCGCCAGCTCGCGCAGGGCGCATTCGGCGGGGTCTTCGCCTGCATCGAGTTTGCCGGCGGGCAGCTCGAGCGTGGCAGCGTCTGCGGCGTAACGCCATTGGCGCACGAGTACGGCTTTGCCCTCTTCGGTAACCGCTAAAACGCAGGCCGCACCGGGATGACGGATGACGATGCGCTGGCTTTCGTTGCCGTTGGGCAGACGAACTTTGTCGCGGTTGATGGTAACAAATGAGCCTTGATAAATCGGCTCGCTGCTGAGTTTGGTTTCTTTCAAATCCATTTGCGTGTTCTCTTTGTAAAGTTTGATACGGGGTCGTCTGAAAATCAGGAATGGGTTTTAACTTCGTTGAAGCCGAGCTTTCAGACGACCTCTTGAGTCATGAAAAGGCTCGTCTGAAAAGAGCGAATCAGGTTTCGCTAAACCGTTTGTGCTGTTTTAAACCCTGCTGCGTTCGATTTCAATGCCGACTTCTTTGACATCGGGCAGGATGCCGGGTTTGATGATTTTGACGCGCACACTCAACGCGCCGAAATTGTCGAGGATGAGTTTGGCGATGTGTTCCGCCAATGATTCGAGCAAGAGGAAGCTTTGTTCGGCAAGGCTTGCCCTGACGGCTTCGCAGACTTCGCCGTAATGGACGGTATTGCCGATGTGGTCGTCTTGACCGCTTTGTTCGGGGATGCCGATGTCCAAATCCAAAATCAGGGTTTGGGGGCGTTCGCGTTCCCAGTCGTACACGCCGATTAAGGTGTTCGCCTTCATGCCGCGTAAAAAGATTTTGTCCATTTGCCTGCCTGTTTTTTTGATAAAATGAGCGTCCCATTTTAAGTAAAGCATCTGAAATGTTCAATGTATCCGCCGTTATCGCGGCTTATTTAATCGGTTCGCTGTCGTTTGCCGTCATTGTTTCCAAATATTACGGCATGGACGATCCGCGCACTTACGGCTCGGGCAACCCCGGCGCGACCAATGTTTTGCGCAGCGGCAAGAAAAAAGCGGCGGCGCTGACTTTGCTGGGCGACGCGCTCAAAGGTCTGGTGGCGGTGGTTTTGGCACGCTGCCTGCAAGATGCTTTGACTCTGTCGGACATCACCATAGCGGCGGTTGCCGTCGCCGCGTTGGTCGGACATATGTGGCCGCTGTTTTTCGGCTTCAAAGGTGGCAAGGGCGTGGCGACGGCTTTGGGCGTATTGCTGGCGCTTTCGCCTGCAACGGCTTTGGTTTGTGCGGCAATTTGGCTGGTGATGGCGTTCGGCTTTAAAGTGTCCTCGCTTGCCGCGCTCGCCGCCACCGTAGCCGCGCCGCTCGTTGCCTTCTGGCTGATGCCCTACTCTTCTTGGGCTTGGGCGACCGTCGTCATTGCCGTGCTGGTGTTGTACCGCCATAAAAGCAATATCCAAAACCTGCTTCAAGGCAAAGAAGGCAAAATCGGAGACAAGGCGGACAAGCCTTAAACCTGATTTTATTTTTCAGACGACCTGTCCGATTGCGGAATGAACCAAGGTCGTCTGAAAACCTTTCAATCTACGCTGCGGCATCGCCTTAACCCGCCGGCAGGTATCGAAAACCGATTTAATCCATTATAATCAAGCTCTTTTGTTTCACAACCAAACTTCCATGCCGAAACGCCCGTTCAAAACCGTCCTGACCGCCTTTACCTTGGCCGCGCTGTCTGCCTGCTCGCTGGTCAAGTATCAGCCTGTCGCCACCATCAATAAAATTGATATGAACCAAGGCTATCGTTTTGAAACCAGCCAGTTTCGGCGCGAAGAAGACGACACCTTCATCATCCTGATGCTCTCCGGCGGCGGCACGCGCGCGGCGGCGTTGGGCTACGGCGTGTTGGAACAGCTTCAACAGCAAAAAGTCACCATCGGCGGCAAAAGCAAGTCGCTGATGTCCAATGTCGATTTGGTGGTCGGCGTATCCGGCGGCTCCGTCCTCGCCGCCTACTTCGCGCTCAAAGGTGAAGAAACCATCCCCATGTTTTACAAGCTTTTCCTTCACCAAAACTTCCAACGCCAAGTCGTCAAACAAGCCTTCTCCATGACCAACCTGCCCCGCCTTGCCTCGCCCGAATATGGACGCGGCGACCTGTTGCAAGAGCAGTTTGAAAACCATCTTTTCGGCAAAACCACCTTCCGCGATTTGTAAAAATACGGCAAAGGCCCGTTCGCCATTATTTCCGCCACCGACATGGGAGCAGGCGAACGCCTGAACTTCACGCAAGAATACTTCGACCCTATGTGTATCGACTTGGGCGGTTTGCGCCTTGCCCGCGCCGTTGCCGCTTCCAGCGCAGTGCCCATGGTGTTCGCCCCGATTACCCTCAACAACAACGGCGGCAACTGCGGCTACACCCTGCCGCCGCAGCTGCAAATGACCGGCCTCGAGTCCCAAAAGCAGCGAAACGCCACCTATCAAGAGTTTAAAAACAGGTTCAACAAATACAGCGACAGCAAAACCCGACCCTACATCCACCTGATAGACGGCGGACTGACCGACAACCTCGGCATGCGCAGCCTCTTGGACATGACCGAAATCTATCCCGACAAAGTGTTGGAACAACAAATCCGCAGCCGCAACCTGCGACACATCGTCGTCATCAGCGTCAACGCCCAAAACCAAATCAGCAGCAATATGGACAAAACCGCCGCCGTCCCCGGATTCCGCGACGTCGTTACCGCCATCATCAACATCCCCATCGACCAATACACCCAAGAATCCCTGCGCCGCTTCCGCGCCTTTGTCGATCAACGTAACGAAGCCAACCAACAAAGCGGAGACGGAATTAGCTTCTCCTTCGTCAGCCTCAACCTCAAAGACCTGCCGCCCTCCGCGTTGCGCGACAAAGTGTTGAACATCCCCACCAGCTTCTACCTCCCGCCCGAAGACGTGGACAACCTGCGGACCGCCGCGGCGGAGCTGATGAAACAGTCCCAAGACTACCAAAAACTGCTGCAAGAATTTGCCGCACACCCCAACCCCGAAAGCATCTTCGCCGAGCCACCGCCACCCGATCCCAAAGACGGCAAAGCAGCCAAAAAACAAAACAAACCCATCCGATAACCACACCACAACCATTTCAGACGACCCATATAGTGGAGTAAATTTAAATCAGGACAAGGCGACGAAGC
>NZ_KV838125.1:93600-97407 GCF_001838645.1 Neisseria sp. HMSC70E02
GCCGTACTGGTTTAAATTTAATCCACTATAAAACCCAAAGGTCGTCTGAAACACCGAAACGGAACACCCCAATCATGAACGATAAAACCAGCCCCATCGTTACCGACATCAACCGTCCCGTCCTCGTCCCGCCCGGCGGCCATAAAAAAGTCCTGCTGCATTCCTGCTGCGCCCCGTGCAGCGGCGAAGTCATGGAAGCCATGCTCGCCAGCGGCATCGACTACACCATCTACTTCTACAACCCCAACATCCACCCGCTCAAAGAATACATGTTGCGCAAAGAAGAAAACATGCGCTTCGCCGACAAATTCGGCATCCCCTTCATCGACAAAGACGACGACTACGAAAACGACCGCAAAGAATGGTTCGCCAAAGCCAAAGGCATGGAATTCGAACCCGAACGCGGCATCCGCTGCACCATGTGTTTCGACATGCGTTTCGAAAAAGCCGCCCAATACGCCCACGAAAACGGTTTCCCCGTCTTCACCAGCTCGCTGGGTATTTCCCGCTGGAAAAACATGGCGCAAATCAACGACTGCGGCCACCGCGCCGCCGCACCTTACGACGACGTCGTTTATTGGGATTTCAACTGGCGCAAAGGCGGCGGCAGCGCGCGCATGATCGAAATCAGCAAGCGAGAACACTTCTACCAACAAGAATACTGCGGCTGCGCCTACTCCCTGCGCGACTCCAACGCCCACCGCAAATCGCAAGGCCGCATCCCCATCAAACTCGGCGTGCTGTATTACGGCGACGAATCCACACAATACGAACCCTCGCCTGACGGACAGGCAGCCAAAATCGTTGTGGACAAATAATTGATATAGGTTTTATATGAAGAAAAAGGTCGTCTGAAAGATTTTCAGACGACCTTTTCAGCATTCCTCCGGTCAAAAAAAGTAACACCCGTCCGTCTAACCGTGTTCTAATAATGCTTTACATTTACGCTGAACGAGAGAAAAGCCATGACCGCACCTCAAACGCCCGTTATCCGCTCCCTGCTCGACACCGACCTGTACAAGTTCACCATGCTTCAGGTGATACTGCACCAATTCCCCCAAACCCACAGCCTTTACGAGTTCCGCTGTCGCAACAAAGACATGGTTTACCCGCTTGCCGACATCCAAAGCGACTTGGAACGAGAACTCGACGCGCTCTGCCAACTGCGCTTCACCCACGACGAACTCGACTACCTGCGCAGCCTGCGCTTCATCAAAAGCGACTTTGTCGATTATCTCGAACTCTTCCAACTCCAACGCCGCTTCGTCAAAGTCAGCCCCGATTCAGAAGGTCGTCTGAATATCCGCATCGAAGGCCCTATGATTCAGGCGATGTTCTTTGAAATCTTCATCCTCGCCATCGTCAACGAACTCTACTTCCGCCGTCTCGAAACCCCCGCCGTCATTGAAGAAGGCGAACGCCGCCTCCAAGCCAAAGCGCAACGCCTCAAGGAAATCTCCGCCGCGCAAAACCCCGATGATCCGCC
This sequence comes from Neisseria sp. HMSC70E02, assembly GCF_001838645.1. Lineage (NCBI taxonomy): Bacteria > Pseudomonadati > Pseudomonadota > Betaproteobacteria > Neisseriales > Neisseriaceae > Neisseria > Neisseria sp. HMSC70E02. Next base: position 95,087 of record NZ_KV838125.1, read on the forward strand.
GTTCCTCATCTCCGACTTCGGCACCCGCCGCCGCTACACCCTCGATTGGCAGGAACACGTCATCCGCACCCTGCTTGAAGCCGCCCCCGACATCGTGCGCGGTACCAGCAACGTTTATCTCGCCAAAAAAATCGGCATCACCCCCATCGGCACGATGGCGCACGAGTTCCTCCAAGCCTTCCAAGCCCTCGACGTGCGCCTGCGCAATTTCCAAAAAGCCGCCCTCGAAAGCTGGGTACACGAATACCGCGGCGACCTCGGCATCGCGCTGACCGACGTGGTCGGCATGGATGCCTTCCTGCGCGACTTCGACCTCTATTTCGCCAAACTCTTCGACGGTCTGCGCCACGACAGCGGCGACCCTTATGTATGGGGCGACAAAGCGCACGCCCACTACAAAAAACTCAAAATCGACAGCCGCACCAAAATGCTGACCTTCTCAGACGGTCTGGACATCGAACGCTCATGGGCGTTGCACCAATATTTCAAAGACCGTTTCAAAACCAGCTTCGGTATCGGCACCAACCTCACCAACGACATGGGCCATACCCCGCTGAACATCGTTTTGAAACTCGTTGAGTGCAACGGTCAGTCCGTCGCCAAACTCTCCGACTCCCCGGGCAAAACCATGACTACCAACAACACCTTCCTCGCCTACCTGCGTCAGGTGTTTGACGTTCCCGAGCCGAAGGCAGAGGAGTGATTAATTGAGAAACGGCAAGAGGTCGTCTGAAAACCTTGATTCGAGGTTTTCAGACGACCTTTTTATCAGACAAATTGACAACAAAACCATCCATGCCAAGCCGCAATCCGCCCTATCCCGATATAGGGCTGTTGTCGTTTATGCAACCATTTCATCTTAGTCATGATGTCGCCTTTAAAATTCATTTCAGATAAGTCTATTAAGGAGTAGAATAGCGACCGTTTTATTTTGTTATGTTTTGAAAGTATATTTAAATGTCCGCACCTCAATTCGATGTCGCCGTGATCGGCGCAGGTCCTGCAGGCTCGGTAGCATCCGCCCTGCTTCACAAAAAAGGTTATAAAGTCTGCGTGTTGGAGAAACAGCACTTTCCGCGTTTCGTCATCGGCGAAAGCCTGCTGCCGCACTGCATGGAAATGCTGGAAGAAGCCGGTTTTGCCGACGCCGTTCGCGCCGAACCCAGCTTTCAGTTTAAAAACGGCGCGGCGTTTTCATGGGGCAGCCGTTATACCGAATTTGATTTCACCGAAAAATTTTCAGACGGCCCCGGCACGGTTTACCAAGTGCGCCGTGGGATTTTCGACAAAATCCTGATTGACGAAGCCGCCAAGCAAGGTGTGGAAGTACGTTTCGGACACGGCGTGACCGCGTTCGACAACAGCGGCGACCTTGCCCGTTTGAGCGTGGAAGCCGACACGGGCGAAAGCTACGAGCTGACCGCAAAATTCGTATTGGACGCCAGCGGCTACGGCCGCGTGCTGCCGCGCCTGCTGGACTTGGAAACACCGTCGCACCTGCCGCCGCGCCAAGCGCATTTCACGCATATCGACGACAACATCACCCACCCGAAATTCGACCGCAGCAAAATCCTGATTACCACCCACCCGCAACACCGCGACGTGTGGATTTGGCTGATTCCCTTCGGCGACAACCGCTGCTCCATCGGCGTAGTCGGCACACCCAACGTACTCACGGGCGAATCGGAAACCGTGTTGAAAAAATTTGTCTATGAATGCCCGATGCTGAAAGAAATTCTGGATAAAGCCGTCTGGGAAAACGACTTTCCGTTCCGCTCCATCCAAGGCTATTCCGCCAACGTCAAATCGCTGCACGGCAAACATTTCGCGCTGTTGGGCAATGCCGCTGAGTTCCTCGACCCCGTGTTCTCATCAGGTGTAACCATCGCGCTGCACTCCGCCAAACTTGCCGCCGACCTGTTGGCAAAACAGCTTGAAGGCGGCGCAGTGGACTGGGATGCCGAATTTGCCAAACCGCTGATGATCGGTGTGAACGCGTTCCGCACTTACGTCGACGGCTGGTACAATTTCCGCTTCCAAAACGTCGTGTACGCGCCCAACCGCAGCCCTGAAATCAGCCGCATGATTTCTTCCATTTTGGCAGGCTACGCATGGGATACTGAAAATCCGTTCGTGGCGAAATCCGAACAGCGCCTGTCCACGCTGGCGGCTTTGGTCGGCGACCTGCAAATCGAATAAGGTGCAGCCGGCGCCCTTTCGCAACCGCTTCCGCCCCGGTACGCCAACCGTTTTCCACCGGGGCAAGCTGTTTTATAGTGGATTAACTTTAAAATCAGGACAAGGCGACGAAGCCGCAGACA
>NZ_KV838125.1:97507-105498 GCF_001838645.1 Neisseria sp. HMSC70E02
CCGTACTGGTTTAAAGTTAATCCACTATACATTTTCAGACGACCCCTGAAAAGGTCGTCTGAAATACTGTCCGACATCGGTTACAATACTTCCTTCCCCCCGCACCGACAAAGGAACCCCATGCGATTTCCAAGCCTAGCCCTTGCCGCGCTGACCCTCAGTGCCTGCGCCCTTTCCCCCTCGCTGCCCCATCCGCAAACCCTGCCCACGCTTGAGCAATCAGGTTTGTGGTTCAAGCTTGAGCAGACCGACGCTTCGGGCAATGCCACCCAAACCAGCCTGCTGGCGGTCGAGCAGTTGCCGGAGGGCATCCGCTTCGTGCAGACCGACGCGCTGGGTGCGCCCGTATCGCGCCAGTTTGTCAGCACGAAAGGCTGGAAAAACGACGGCTTCATCATGCCCAATTCCGCTTCGCGCCGCCTGTTTGCCGCGCTGCTGCCGCTGCTTGCCGCCGACCGCGCCGCCGAGCTTTATCCCGAAGTGGAGCAAAAAACATCCGAACACAACACATTCTGCCCTGACGGCAACGGCGCGGTATTCCGTTATAAAGAACAAGATTTATGGTGCGTCGCGCAAGATAACGGACGTTTCGTGATTGCCTTCCCCGACAAAACCCGTTGGACCGTCAGCCCGATCAAAGAAGAAGAATAATGAAATCCCCTGTTTATCTCAGCCGCCCCGCCGTAACCAGCGCGCTCGGCAGTGGCCTGCAAACCCATATCGACGCGCTGCTGGCGCCGTCTGAAACTTCGCCTCTGACGTTTTCCGACCAATGGGTCAAAGGCAAAAACTTCGCATTCGGCGCGGTAAGCGAAACGCTGCGACCGCTGCCCGACAACCTGCCCGCCGCATACCGCAGCCGCAACAACCAACTGCTGTGGCACGCGCTGGGGCAGATTGAAAACGACATCCATGCCGCCGTCCGCCGTTACGGCGCGGCGCGGACCGCCGTCATCATGGGTACGTCCACCAGCGGCGCAGATGAAAATATGCCCTTGTTCCAACACGTTGCCGACGGCGGCAGCTGGACGGACAAACCGTTCAACCAGCTTCAACACGAAATGGCATCGCCTTCGGAATTTGTTGCACACGTTTACGGCATTCACGGCCTGTGCTACGCCGTTTCCACCGCCTGCACATCGGGCGCGCGCGCCTTAATCAGCGCGGCGCGGCTGTTGCGTGCGGGTTTGTGCGACGCGGTTATTTGCGGCGGCGTCGATACCCTGTCGCCATTGACCATCAACGGTTTCGCTTCGCTGGAAGTGCTTTCAGACGACCTCGCCAACCCGTTTTCCGCCAACCGCAACGGTATCAATATTGGCGAAGCCGCCGCCGCATTCGTCATGACCCGCGATGCCGATTTCGGTGGCACGATGCAATTGTTGGGCTACGGCGCGAGCAGCGACGCTTATCATATGTCCTCGCCCCGCCCCGACGGTTTGGGTGCGGCGCAGTCTTTTCAGGCGGCGCTGAACAATGCCGGGTTGCAGCCGCAGGACATCGGCTGGATTAATCTGCACGGTACCGGCACGAAACACAACGACAGCATGGAAAGCCGCGCCGTCGCCGACGTATTCGGCAGCCAAACCTTCTGTACTTCGACCAAGCCGCAAACCGGACACACACTCGGCGCCGCCGGCGCCATAGAAGCCGCATTCGCCTGGGGCATCGCCGACCGCGGCTGCAACCCGCAGGGCAAACTGCCGCCGCAACAGTGGGACAGCATCCCCGACCCCGAACTGCCCACCATCGCCCTGACCGACGGCAACAGTGTATGGCCGTCTGAAAAACGCATCGCCACCAGCTCGTCTTTCGCCTTCGGCGGCAGCAACGCGGTATTGATTATCGGAGAATCAGCCGAATAAACCGCTTCCGGCTTTGCCTCAACGATATAGTGGATTAACTAAATCAGGACAAGGCGACGAAACCGCAGACAGTACAGATAGTACGGCACCGATTCACTTGGTGCTTCAGCACCTTAGAGAATCGTTTTCTTTGAGCTAAGGCGAGGTAACGCCGTACTGGTTTAAAGTTAATCCACTATAAAAAGGTCGTCTGAAAACAGTTTTGGGTAACTGTTTTCAGACGACCTTTCCCTTACTGCGGCCAAAACCGCTCAAGCATGGTTCGGCTTGACGTTTATCCTAATTGGCTGCGTTGACGCACAAAGAATCAATCTTGCCCGCGCGTGGGAAGCGGATGGTGTAGCGTCCTTTTTGGTTGATTTCGGCAAAGCTGAAGCGGTCTTCAGGCGTATCGCCGTCCGCGCCCACTTCCAAAGCAACGCGTTTGCCTTTCGGGTCTTTCACGACCACATTAGGGCTGACGGGCGCGAATGAAAGTATTAAGCCATTGTCTTCCATCACTTTAAAGCTGTACACCTCGCCGCGTTTGACCTTCATAGGTTGGTCGATGCAGCCCGTTTCATTCAAGGGCAAATTTTTTTCCGCATAAGCAAAGGCGGTGCTGCCCAAACCCAAAGCAAGCATTAGGAAAAAACTCAGAGATTTCATACGGTTTCCTTTGAGATTTAAATATTCAAACGAAGCGGGATTATAGCACCGATTATTTGGCATCCGTGCTAGGCGAGACGAAAAATAATCCAACTAACATAAAACTCAACCATCCCTCCGTTCCAACACCTTCCTCGCCGCCTCTACGCCCCAATACAAGGCTTCTTCGAATACCGAATAGCCGCTCAAATCGCTGTGGGCAAACAGCAATCCTGACGCTCGGTTTCTGATTTTTAACAAAGATTCGTCGTTCAGATAACCGGCTTTCGGTACGCTCATGCCGTGTCCGCGCACTGTAACATCGACGTGTGAAACGTGTTGCCAGAAGCCTTCTCCGTAGGCGGCGATCAAGTCTTTGGCGGCCAAGTCGCGCAGTTCTTCGTCGGAGGCTTCGAGCAGTTGGCGGCGGACGGCTTGCGGAGTGTCGTGGTTGAGCGCGGCGTAAGCGGTGAAGATGGTGCGCTCAGGGCGTGCGACGCGGATGAGCTGGTTGGTGGCGACGACGTAGCCGAGCCCCTGGCTGCCGTAGATGACGTTATCCCACGCCGTTTCGCTGTTGTTTTTTTCTTTCGGGAAGCTGTGCAGCTCGAAATTGGCGACCAACCACGGGGCGTATTCGGGGATGTTCAAACCGTATTGCGCGGGATTTTCGATGATGCGGGCGGCGACCATCAGCGGCATGGCGGAAATAACGTGTTGCGCGGTCAGGGCGACGGTTTCGCCGCTTGAATTGTCGCGCAGCCAAACTTCGATACGGTCGTCTGAAAGCGGTTTGATTTTGACGGCGGATGCGTTGGCGGAAGCGGGTTTGTCTAGGCGGATGCGGTTTTCAGACGACCATTGCCAACCTTCCTGCAAACTGGCATGGCGGCGCAGGCTTTCGGAAAGGTGCGCCAAACCTTCGGGCCAAGTGAGGACGGTTTCCGTGCTGTTGCGGGCGGCGAAGTAATGCAGTCCGGCAAAGGCGGATACTTGCGCCATGCCCTGTCCGTAATCGTCGCGGCAGCAGTAATCGAGATACCACAAGAGTTCGGGCGAGGTGTAGCCTTCTTGCGTAAGCCATTGTTTAAACGTCAGGCTATCGAGTTTGCGCCACGTTTCGTCTGCCGATGACAGGGCTATCGGAATAGCAAAAATCTTTTTGCCGTCGCTGCCGTACGCCTGTTTCAGACGACCGATTAAATCAAAAAAACGTTTGGAATCCGTATCTTCTTTCGGCAACAAGTGTTCCTGCCATTTATCCTGATACAAAAGGCGCGACTCGGGCGCGTAAACCAAATCGGTTTCCCTGAAGCTGCCGTCCGATTGCAAGATACCAAAATCCGCCAGCATCTCGCGCACATACGCGCTCTCTTTCGACGGCAACGCAAGATAATGCGCGCCGCTCGGCGCTTGCAGGCCGTCTGAAGCGGCGTAGGCGGCATTGTTGCCATTGCGCTCGAACCCTTCCGCCAACAATACATCGCGATGACCGTGTTTCGCCAAATACCACAACGCCCCCAACCCCGCCGCGCCGCCGCCGAGTATCAGCGTATTGCATTCGTAACGGCGGCTCGGCGGGCTGAGCAATTTCCCGTCGCGCAACAAATGCCCCAACGGCAGCCCGACGCGGTTGACGGAAACCGGCGGTTTGCGGTTGAGGCGTTGGTAAGTCAGCCAAGAGAAAGAGGAAGTGGCGGCAAGCGCGGCGGTGTAACTGAGAAATTGACGGCGTGTCGGCATGGGGTTGAATGTCGGTTTAGGGTTCTGACAGGTCATCTGAAACATCAAGACGGTTTCAGACGACCTTTTGATGAAATGTTTCCATCAATTTTGTTTGACTGAAGATGCTTGTTGGAAACGTTTTTTATTAAGCAGGGTATCAATGAAAAAATCAATTCGTTTCCCATCAAAAAATACAGCCCCTCGGATGTTTTTACATACCGGATCCCGTGAAACATACGAAAATCCATTATCCTCTTCTGAAACGTCTGATTCTTGAATGATGCCACTGATATTTTTGAGACATTGTCTATATACCGCTTCTCGTTTGGCATCGTCTTTCATCCACTCGCTGTACTGTTTTTCCTCTTTCTCCTGCAATACTAACCTGTAAAGTATCCCAATTCTTGGAAACTCTTCTTCATATTTGGCTTTTGAAATCGAGAGCTCTTCTACAGTCTGATCCTGAAATTTTTTAAAGAGCACACGGATATGTATCTGGCACGATACGCCTTTTACCCAGTTTATTGATGCCTTACCATTACTACAATGCTCTGCTTCTTCCGCAATCAATTCATCGATACTTTTTTTCTGCAACTCATCCTCTAGAGACTTGGTTTTGTCAGCAAGTACCTGTCCCAATGCGATGTCAATTAATACCGGCTCCCTCTCTTCCGTACCCAATGCATCAGTTACCATGCGCGAATGGTCTTCTTCCATGATACTTTCGAAGTCTTGCCAAGGTATTTGGGCATATTTCTGCGCCAAAATTTCTTTGATTTTTGCAACTTCAGGTGATTTTTCCAGCCGCTCCCATTCTGGCCGTTCCCCCTCTTTCTTTTTCAAATTTTGTTTGATCCGTTTTATCAGAATTTCTCTGTCAACAGCCTTGCTTAAATTTATAGGCAGCTCCAACTGCTCCATGACTTGATTCGTAATGGCGCATTCTGGATAAAACCTATAATAGTAGGAAGAGTCTTCGTATTCGTATTCGGATTCGTCAACTTGGGTTACTGCCACTTTATCCTTAAGTTGTTTAAAGCATCTTCTGTATTCAGCCTCAAGTTTGCTGTGGTCCGACATTAATGTCTTCTCAATGTTCTTCCAATCTGCCTCTGTGGCGGCACGGTAGGCGGCTGTCAAGATGGGCGTGGGAATGTGCTTGCCATCGCTATATCCTGATTCTGTCTGAACGAGTTCAGATAATGTTTTTTCTGAGAATTTCTCCTTTAAAACATGATAATAAGCTTTACACAAAGGAATATGATCCCAAGCCTCCTTCTGACAGCTTTGCGGGATTTCTTTAGTCAGTGTTTCGATATTTTTTGTTTTCAATTCATTCAAAAACGGCTCCGCCTTATCTGCAAAGATGCGGTCTATGGCTTCTCTTTTAGCCTGTTCTTCCAGCGAACTGTCGGCATTTATGGAGTGAACGGATTCTTGATGTAAAGCCGTTGAATAGAATGTTTTCCAATCTTCATCGGCATATTTCTTTTCCCATTCGGTTTTGAATTGCATGGCTTGCTTTTCAATTTTCTGATTAAGCGCTTCTTTTTCCGCATTTTCTTTCTGCCATTCATGGAACGGTTCGGCGGAGTCAACAGCCGTCCATGCGGCGAAACAGGGTAATAATTCGGTGTTGTCAGGGTTCAACATCAAAAGATCGTCGGGATACGCCGCAATCATTTGTCGTCCATCGACGTTTTCCATATCAACACCCGCCTTCTTGAACACATCGTCTTTCAAACATTGTTCTTTTTTAGTTTTGGCTTCGTCGAGATGCTGGAAATAATACACGCGGTCTTTGACGGGCGACGTGATGGGTGCTGAATTTGGCTGACTGATACACGCGCCTAAAGAGAGGGCAGATAAAGCGAGGATGGCGGAAGTGCGTAAGCGCATTGTTAGTTCCTTAGTCAGGATATTTTTAAAATTTAAAAATGGGGTCGTCTGAAAACCTAGAAACGGTTTCAGACGACCTTTTGATGAAATGTTTCTATCAATTTTGTTTGACTGCGGATGCTTGTTGGAAACGTTTTTTATAAAGCAAGGTGTCGATTAAGTCTCTGAAACGTAATGATTCAACCGAGACATCAGAGCTAAACGCCAGGCATCCGGGCACCTGTCTCACATACAAAGATCCATCATCCATTTCTGAAACATTTGATTTCTCGATGACTCCACTGATCTTTTTGAGACATTCCCTATATGCCACTTCTCGCTCGGCATCATCTTTGTTCAGCTCAAAGTATTGTTTTGTCTGTTTTTCATTCAATACCAAATAGTAGGCTGTCTGAGCCAATGAATGCCCTCCTTCATATTTATCTTTTAAAGTAAAAAGTTCTTCCAAAGTCTGATTCTGAAATTTTTTTGAAAGGGCATGGAAAGGTACGTCACACCGAACATCTTCTCGCCAATCTATTGCTTCTTCGCCGCGACAGCTGGCGGGCATTTCGGCAATCAGTTTATCGATGCTCTTTTTCGCCAATTCATCCACGAGAGGCTGGATTTTGTCAGTAAACATCTGTTCCAACACCATAGACATTATCTTTTTCTGCTTCTGCTCCTCTTCCGTTCCCGAGAAAATGTTTACCATACTCGGATAGTCTTTTTCTACGGCACTTCTGAAATTTTGCCAAGGTGTTTGGGCGTATTTCTGTGCCCAAATTGTTTTGGTTTGTGCAAATTCGGGCGATTTTTCCAACTGCTCCTGTTCTTTTTGGCTGTCTTCCCCCTCTTTCCAGCGTTGTTTGAATTGCTTCATCCAAACTTCTCTGTTAACAGCCTCACTTAAATCGGCAGGCAGATTCAACTGTTCCATGACTTGATTCGTAATGACGCATTCGGGATAAGATTCAAAATACTCGGATGGAGTGTCTCCTCTATAGTAAGTAATCTGTATTGTCTTAATTTTATCCCTGATTTTTTTAACACATTGCGTGTATTCGGCATCGAGCTTACGGTAATCCGACATTAAAACCGCAGACATTTTTTCCGAACTAACCTCCAATGCAGAACGGTAGGCCATTGACAAAATGGAAGCAGATAAATGCCCGTCGTCATTATATTGTTTTTCCATGTCTGACAATTCAGATACTGTTTTTTCCGAAAGTTTCTCTTTTAAAGCATGGTAATAGGCTTTGCATGAAGGGATAAGGTTCCAAGCTCCCTCTCGACAGCTTTGCGGGATTTCTTGGGTCAGTGTTTCGATGTTTTTTGTTTTCAGTTCATTCAAAAACGGCTTTGCCTTATCAAAAAAGATACGGTCTATGGCTTCTCTTTTGGCAAGCTCTTCCAATCGGTTTTGTCTATTCTGTGAGTCAACGGATTCTTGACGCAAAGCCTCGGGGTAGAATGTATTCCAATCTTCATTGGCGTATTTCTTTTCCCACTCTGCCTTGAACCGGATGACCTGCTTTTCAAATTTTTGTTTCAGCGCTTCTTTTTCCGTATTTTCCTCTCTCCATCTACTCATTGGCTCTACAGCATTATTTGCCGTCCATGCGGCGAAACAGGGTAATAATTCGGCGTTTTCAGGATTCAGCATCATAATATCGTCGGGAAACTCAGCTATCATTTGTCGATCACCGACACTTTCCATATTAACGCCCGCTTTTTTAAACACGTCGTCTTTCAAACATTGTTCGTTTTTAGTTTTGGCTTCGTTAAGATGCTCGAAGTAATAGATATAGTCTTTGACGAGAGGATTGATGGGCTCAGGAGATTGGGAACCGGTAGATGCCGAATTTGGCTGACTGATACACGCGCCTAAAGAGA
>NZ_KV838125.1:105598-122842 GCF_001838645.1 Neisseria sp. HMSC70E02
CCTTTTGATGAAATGTTTCCATCAATTTTGTTTGGCTGCAGATGCTTGTTGGAAACGTTTTTTATTAAGCAGCGTTTTAGTAAAGTAGTCGAAACGTGACTCTTCAACTGGAAGACTAGAGCTAAACGCTAGACATCCCGGCGCCCGCCTAGCATACGAAGAACCATTATCCTCTTCTGAAACATATGATTTTTCGATGATTCCACTGATATTTTTGAGACATTGCCTATATGCCGCTTCTCGCTTGGTATTATCATTGCTCAGTTCAAGGTATTGTTTTCTCTCTTTTTCATGCAATACCGAAGAGTAGGCTACGTAAACCAATAAAAACCCATCTTCATCTTTATTTTCATATTTATCTTTTGAAGCGGAAAGCTCTTCTAACGTCTGATTCTGAAATTTTTTTGAGAGAGCGCGGGAATATACTTTACATTGACTATCTGCTAACCAATCTATTTTTCCTTCATCGCGACAGCTGGCAGGAATTTCGGCAATCAGTTTATCGATGCTGTTTTTCGCCAATTCATCCACGAGAGGCTGGATTTTGTCAGTAAACACCTGGTTCAATGCTATGACCATTATCTGATGCTGCTTTTGTTTCTGCTTCGGTTTCTCTTCCATACCCGAGAAAATGTCTGCCATATTCACCGGATAGTCTTTTTCTACGGTGCTTATGAAATTTTGCCAAGGTGTTTGGGCGTATTTCTGAGCCAAGATTGTTTTGGCTTGTGCGACCTCAGGCGTTTTTTCCAACTGCTTCCATTCTTTTTCGCTGTTTGCTTCCGTTTCCCGGGTTTGTTTGCCGAAATTTATCCAAACCGCGCTGTCAATAACCTTATTTAAATCAGTAGGCAGCTCCAACCTTTCCATGACTTGATTCGTAATAACGCATTCCGGATAAAGTTCTAAATAAAAGGAAGGTGTGAAATGTTCCGTGTTATTTATCTGGGACTCTGTTGCTGCTATTTTATCGCCGATTTTTTTAGTACATTGCATATATTCGGTATTGAGTTTGCGATAGTCCAGCATTAATGCTTTATCCATTTTTTCTAAACTCTCCTCCACCGCAGAACGGTAGGCAGCCGACAAAACAGGAGCAGGCAGATGCTTGGCGTCGTTATATTGTTTTTCCATACCCGCCAATTCGGATAATGTTTTTTCTGAGAATTTATCCTTTAAAACATGATAATAGGCTTTACACGAAGGAATAAGATCCCAAGCTCCCTTACGACAGCTTTGTGGAATTTCTTGGGCCAATGTTTCAATGTTTTTTGTTTTCAATTCATTCAAGAACGGCTCTGCCTTATCGACAAAAATGCGGTCGATGGCTTCTCTTTTGGCCCGATCTTCCAATCGGTTTTTTCTATTCCGCGCTTGAACAGATTCTTTACGCAAAGCCTCGGGGTAGAATGTGTTCCAATCTTCATTGGCGTATTTCTTTTCCCATTCGGCTTTGAACTGGCTGACCTGCTTTTCAAATTTTTGATTAGTCGCTTCTTTTTTCGCATTTTCCTCCTGCCATTTGCGCAGTGGTTCTGCAGCATTGTTTGCCGTCCATGTGGCGAAACAGGGGGATAATTCGGTGTTGCCAGGATTGAGCATCAAAATATCGTCGGGATACTCCGCAATCATTTGTCGTTCATCGGCGTTTTCCATATCAACGCCCACCTTTTTAAACACGCCGTCTTTCAAACATTGTTCGTTTTTAGCTTTGGCTTCGTCGAGATGCTCGAAATAATAGATGTAGTCTTTGGCGAACGGGTTGATGGGTGTTGATGATAAAGAACTGGTGGGTGCCGAACTTGGGTTGCTGATACACGCGCCTAAAGAGAGCACGGATAAAGAGAGGATGATGGAAGTGCGTAAGTGCATTTTGGTTCCTTGATGTTCTTAGTGAGAATATTTTTGGGGGTTTTAAAATGAGGTCGTCTGAAAACAGATTGAGACTGTTTCAGACGACCTTTACAGGTTTTATTATTCTATTGGCGGCTGCGTATCGTCCAGTATTCCTTCGCCACGTTGCGCAACTGTCCAAACGGCCCGTTCTGCCGCCAATTCCCTGCACAACACTTCCTTCACTTTTTCCAACTTCATGCCGCCGCAGATAAATGCGTCTATGGCGGCGAAGCGGTGTTCCGGCCAAGTGTGGATGCTGATGTGGGATTCGGCGAGCAGTAAGATGCCGGTAATGCCGCCTGCACCGCCAAAGGTGTGGAAACGCTCGGCGAGGATGGTGGCTCCTACGGCTTGGGCAGCGGCTTTGAGGGCGGTTTTCAGACGACCTTCGTCTTTCAAGACAGCTTCATCACAGCCATATAAATCTAAAAGACCGTGGTTGCCGGGAATATGGGTCATTTATGGCCTCCGGAGAAACCTCCGCCGCCGTAATAGCCGCCGGAATGCATACGCGAGCCGTCGGAATCGGAAGAGCCGTAGCTGATGATCATGGAGATGATGATGATAATGGTGCTGAAAATGATGTAAGTGGCTCTCGACATGTTAATCCTCGTCCTCGTCTTCTTTGCCCATAGTCCACAACAACCAAGTTCCTATAAAGATGACGGTAAATGAGGCAGAGTTGCCGTCGGTCAGCAGCGCAGGAAGGTTGACGACAACCAAGATGGCGATCATGACAAACCGCAATTGGTTATCGACCCCGTCTGCGTTCATTTTTGCCGTGTATCTGGGCGCTTCCGCCTGCAAACCGAAAGCGCCGGCAACTTTGCCGTAGGTAGTGCGCATGCTTTTACTCCATGCCAGCTCGTGTTCGGTCAGCTCGGCACACAGTTTGCTGTTGCTGCCGACTTGGTAGTCGGTGTAATACGCCAAATCACCCGAACGGATATGCCAGTAAAACGCGCCGGCGGCGACTTCGACTTTGCCGCCGTAGGAATAAAGTTCATCACAACCTTGCGGTTTGCGGGCGCTGTTTAAACGCGGCCAGTTGTTTTGCGTTTCAGACTGGCTCCACTCGCCGTCGGACGATTCGACCAACCACAAAAAGCCTTTCTGCGGATTGTAAAGCAGGTATTCGACCCACCAACCGACTGGCGTCAGTATCCGCCGTTTGCCTTCAAACATATATTCATAAGTCGCATCGGGATCCAGCTCGGAATATCTGACCGCACCCATCACAAAATAATCATTGTTATTCAGACGACCCTGCGTGCCGATAGGCAGGGTAAACAGTTTATCCTGCGCCACACGCATGGCGTTGGCAGTAATCAACCGCGCTTTTTCCTTACCGACTTCCAATTGGCTGCCGCAACTCGGGCAAATCAAAAAATCGGTGACACCGCTCAACCAATGGACGGACGACCCGCAATTCGGACAATTTTCCGAATGATGACTGCCTTTCAGACGACCTGCCGTTTCACGGATTTGGTCATCGGTACGGGTATTCTGCAGTTTCAGTTCATTTAGACCGACCATACTGCCGTAATAGATTTCGGGAGGATCATCGCCGTAATCTATCGTCAGAAAAAGACCTGAGCATCGCCAGTCTATGACTTTACTTGTCGTATCTTCAGTCAGCTTAAACGGCAATTCGCCCTGAGCCGCCGATTTTCTGAGGCTGATTTCACGCTTATCCGACGGAACAAAGTTTTTATTTTGAAAATTAAAATTACAACCGCCCGGCACGACATCGTGAAACTCCGGCACAACTTCAGGCGATTCAACCAAGCGCGTCATGGAATACAGGTCGCCGGATTCAGACAGCCAACCGGTTTGCCCGTCATCAAACAGCGCATACCATTCGTTCCATACACCGTCGTCGTATTGCACCTGAAGCCGTCCGACCAAGGTAAATGGGCGGGTAACGTATGTCCCTGTCGTGCCGATTTGCAGCGGGCTGAAATCCTCCAACAAAGCGGAATCGCGTCCGGAATCGACGATACTGTCATCCTGCCGCACCAGCATGCTGTTGCAGTAGCCGCACACCAGCGTAACGGCTGTCGCGGAATGCGCCTCAACAGGCGCGCCGCAGCTCGGGCAGTCGGTTTTGAAGAATGGGGTGTTTGACATGAATTTTCTTTTTCGGAATTTCAGACGACCTGGGGCAAACCAATACAGGCTTCAGCCGATGCTTAAAAATACTGGCAAATAAACATCTTGCCGCATTTTCCAAAACGCAAACAGCGTCCGCACTATCCGTATGCCGATGCAGACCGCAGCAAACAAGCAGTCGGCAGCAATATGATTGTATAGTAAAACAAAACGGCTTGGGTACGGAATCAGGCAAGCATAGCCGCATCCTACCGAATTTAACCCATCTATACGACAAAGGTCGTCTGAAAACCTGTCATCGTTTATCTGCATCATTCGAGCTATCACGCTATGTTTGATTTGCCCTATTCGCTCACAAATAGTCAAATTGATATTGTTATTTATTACAAATGCTGTATTATGTTCGGGTAATTGTAACAAATAAAACAATAACATCATAAACTCCCAATTATCTACAATATTTTTCCCCGTCATTCAGACGACCTCATTCCACAGATTTTCAATTTTTCAACACCTCAAACCATTTTGTATGGCTTGTTCGTTAAATTTTGCGCGTTTTAAATTTGGAGAATCGATGTGAGTTTCGACTGCATCGCCCATATCCGTAAAACAAACGGGCTCCCGCAGCCTGTCTTTGCAAAGACAGATGGCAGAAAACAGAAATAGCCCAGCCGTGAAAACACCCAAGGAAATCCAAATGACAACTTACTACGCCCATTCCGCGCAAGACGAACTCGGTAATCTCTTACCTTACGAACACTGGCAAACCTTACAAAGCCATTCGGTCAATGTCGGTGAAATGGCGGCGGAGTTTGCGCGAGTATTCGGTGCGCAGGAAATTGCCTGCCAGACGGGACAGCTTCATGACTTAGGGAAATACAGTTTACCCTTTCAAAAGCGTTTAGAAGGAGAGATAGAATTTGTGGATCATTCCACTGCGGGAGCCAAAATTGCTATCGAGCGTTGGGGAGATGTTATCGGCAAACTGATGGCGTTTTGCATTGCGGGGCACCATGCAGGGTTGGCAAATGGAAACGGCGAAGGCGATAACCGTCACACGTTAAAGGATCGTTTGGCGTTGCAATTCGGCGCAGATATTCCCGCTCTTGATAATCTGTGGCAACAAGAAATCAAGCTCCCGGAAACCCTGTCTGCACCGCCACTCAAAGCCGACGCGCATCATCCTTTTTTCTCCTACGCCTTCTTCACACGAATGCTCTATTCTTGCTTGGTGGATGCTGATTATCTTGATACTGAAGCCTTTTATTCAAACCTAGAAAACAAAGCCGTCAAGCGCGGCGGCTATCCCGATTTAAACGCCTTGCAACACAATTTCAATCAATTTATCAACGCTTTCAGACGACGTATCGCCCAAGCTCCAGAGCAAACCGAAGCCGAAAAACGCAATGCCGCCTTAAACCGCCTGCGCAGCGAAATTCTTGATCATGCCGTAGAACAAGCGACACAAGCGCAAGGGCTGTTTACGCTTACCGTGCCGACTGGCGGCGGCAAAACGTTCACTTCCATGGCATTTGCGCTGGAACACGCCAAACAGAACGGTATGCGGCGTGTGATTTACGTCATCCCGTTCACCAGCATCATCGAACAAAATGCCGCCGAATTCCGCAAAGCCTTTGGCGAATTGGGCGAACAAGCCGTGTTGGAACACCACAGCACCTTCGACGACGGCAAACTGCAAAATGAGGCCACCAAAGACAAACTGCGCCTTGCCTCGGAAAACTGGGATGCGCCGATTGTCGTGACCACCGCCGTGCAATTCTTCGAATCCCTCTTTGCCGACCGCTCCTCGCGCTGCCGCAAGCTGCATAACATCGCAGATTCCGTCATCATTCTTGACGAAGCGCAAATGCTGCCGCTCAATCTTTTGCTGCCCATCATGCAAGCCATCAAAGAATTGGCGAAAAACTACCGCTGCAGCGTCGTCATGTGCACCGCCACCCAGCCTGCCGTGCAAGCCGAAAACGGCTTCTATCGCGGCTTTGAAAACGTGCGCGAAATAGCCCCAAAACCGACCGCACTTTTCGATAAACTGCGCCGCACCACCGTGCAACACATCGGCACACAAACCGACGCCGACCTGCTCGCCAAACTCGCCGAACACCTGCAAATGCTCGTTATCGTCAACAACCGCCGCCACGCTCGCAGCCTGTACGACCAAGCCAAACACCTTGAGGGCACGTTCCACCTGACCACCTTAATGTGCGCAAAACACCGCAGCCAAAAACTCGATGAAATCCGAGGCCGTCTGAAAAACGGCGAACCCTGCCGCGTCATCGCCACCTCCTTAATTGAAGCCGGCGTTGATGTCGATTTTCCGCTGGTAATGCGCGCCGAAGCAGGTTTAGACAGCGTTGCGCAAGCCGCCGGACGCTGCAACCGCGAAGGCAAAAGGCCGTCTGAAAACAGCTTTGTCTGGATATTCGCGCCCGAAGAACAATGGAAAGCCCCGCCTGAACTTGCCACCCAAGCCGCCGTTATGCGCCTGACCGCCGACAGCTTTTCAGACGACCTCTTATCCACCCAAGCCGTCGCCGCCTACTTCACTGAGCTTTATCAATTAAAAGGCAGCGAACTGGACAATAAAAAAATTCTGAAAATGCACAACGATACAGGGCAAAGCCTCGATTTCCCATTCCAAACCATCGCCGACAAGTTCCGCATGATCGAAAGCCATATGCAGCCGCTGATTATTCCGTTCGACAATGAAGCGGAGAACCTCATCAGCAGCCTGCACCACGCCGACCACATCGGCGGACTCTTACGCAAACTGCAACCCTACACCGTCCAAATCCCCGAAAAAGCCATTGCCGCTTTATACAAAGCAGGACGTATCGAACCGATAAACGAGAAAAACTTCGGCAAACAGTTTTATACGCTGATCGGGCTGGATTTGTATGATGAAGTGGCGGGGTTGAGTTGGGAGGATACAGAGTTTTTGAAGGGAGAAAGTTTGGTGTTTTAATATCACCAAGGTAAAATACAACAATTAGAATTATTCAATATCTCAAACATATAGGTAACTACATGACTGCAAAAACACAACTAAAAAAATTGATTATTGAAAAATTTAGAGCTTTAAATAACGTAGAGGTTGAATTTGGAGATACTATTACGGTTATATGTGGAAAAAATGGTACATCGAAATCTTCAATCTTAGGAATTGCCGCCCAGATTTTTAGCTTTGATAAGGATTATATCAAAGATGAGCCAATTTCCTATAAACAAATCACTGGATTTCCATTTAAATCAAAGTATCGTGATCATTTTAGAATTTCGCAGGCATTTGATGTGCCGGGTTCAATGAAAGTTTCTATAGAACTCAAAGATGGTTATACAAATAAAGATGCAACTGCAAGATTAGAATTAATGACACGTGGGGACGCATCTAGAGCTGTTGTTAGAAATAACAGTACAGCAACTGGAGGAGCTAATACAAGTAGAAATTTTACTCATCCTGTCATCTTCTTAAGCTTAAAAAGACTTTATCCTATTACTGATCGAACTTATGAAATTAAGGATTTTGATTATCTAAATAACCATAAACAAGAGTTTATTAATCTGACAAATGAGCTTTTAAATAGAAGTTCAGCTAATGCTATTGGTACAGGAGGCACGATTAGTTCTGCTGTTTCCTATGGTGATAATTATGATCAAGAATCTGTGTCAGCAGGAGAAGACAATGCTGGACAAATTGTATTAGCACTGATGTCATTTAGGAAACTTAAAGAAGAGTATGCAGACTACAAAGGAGGATTGTTGTTAATAGATGAGGCTGATGCGGGTTTATTTCCAACTGCTCAAATCAATCTATTAAAGATACTGGAAAGAGAATGTAGAGACCTTAATTTACAAGTTATTATGACCTCACATTCTCCAGTTTTGATTGAATATGCTTTTGAAAAAAGTAAGCAATTTAGACAAAGATATAAAACCATCTATTTAAGCAATACGTACGGCGATATACGAGTACAACATGATTGGTCTTGGGCAAAAATTAGTGCGGACTTACTGGCAACCACAACCCCTGTAACTGCAACCATAAATTTACCAAAAATTAATATTTATTTTGAAGATGGAGAAGCTTCTGATTTATTTAACGCGATAATGTACAGACAACCAATTAAGAAATTCACATCACCAATGAATGATATTACTCTTGGTTGTTCAAATTATTTCCAACTTATAAACAAAAAAGTTACAGAGTTTTCAGAGAAAAGCATCGTTTGTCTAGATGCAGATCAACAGACAAAGGTAAATAAAAGTCACAAGACGATTGTTTTATTACCTGGTCATTTACCACCAGACCAGTTAATTTTTGAATATTTGTATAACTTAAGAGATGACCACCCTTATTGGCAGAATGAGCTAAATTTTTCAAGATCTGTTTTTACAAATCTTGCTAGAGAAGTGACTAGTGCATTTTCGATTACTGGTAATGAAGTGAATATAAAAGAAAGGGTAGAGAGTTATACTAGAAATAAGCGCCAAGAAGATAAATCGGCAAGAGATATTTTTAAAAATTTTTATAAGAATGAAGATATTCAGAATTTATGTCATTCAAATCACAAAGCTTACAATCCATGGGTAGCTTGGATTAGTGAAAATCCTGAATTAGTAAACAAGTTTTTAAACGATTTCAAAAACACGATGTGTCATATTATGCAGAAAGGCTACTCTGTTGATCCTGCAAAGCTATCAACATTGAACGTAAAACTGAAAAGAGTAAATCATAGAGATGAAAACGAATAGATTATATAGCCCGTTACGCTATCCGGGAGGAAAAGCATCTTTCTCTCCTTTTATAGCAAAAGTAATGGAATTAAATGGTGTTTCAGGTGGACACTATCTTGAGCCGTATGCTGGAGGGGCTGGTGTTGCACTAAATTTATTATTTAATGGATATGCGGAACATATCCATATTAATGACGCTGATCCAGCAGTTTATGCTTTTTGGAAATCAGTAACTCAATATTCTGATGAACTTTTACATTTACTTGAATCTACCCCTATTACTATTGATGAATGGTTCAAGTGGCGTTCAATTTTGCGTAATGAACGTGATGCAAATTTGGTTGAAAAAGGTTTTGCAACTTTATTCATGAATAGAACTAATCGTTCAGGTATTTTAAAGGCCGGTGTAATTGGAGGAAAGCAACAAACAGGCATATATAAACTTGATGCACGATTCAACAAAGGTGATATTGCATTACGCATTATTGAAATAGCCAAACGGAAAAACGATATTTCGGTTTATTGTGAAGACTCCTTATCTTTATTAAGTAATTGTTCTGAATTTCTTCCAGAAAAATCATTGATTTATTTGGATCCACCTTATTACGTAAAAGGAAAAGGATTATATCGAAATTATTACAAACATGATGACCATGTTGCTATTTCAAAGGTAATTCAACAAAGTAACTTTAAATATCCCTGGGTTGTATCCTATGACAATACAGAAGAAATTTGTTTTATGTATCAAATGAGCAAGTCTTTAAGCTATGGATTAAACTATTCAGCTCAAAGACGCTATATTGGAAATGAAATTATGTTTTTCAGCCAAGATTTACTCATTCCAGAAGAAGGAATTCCAAAAGTGAAAATGGCTAGTTAATTACAAATAATTATTCGTTTCTTATGGCTTAAATCAACCCGCTTCCTATTCATTTATTCAACGAGGAGCGGGTGTTTTATTATGTAACGATGCTGATGATATATGAAGTTTTGATGATTCTATCGAAAAGAAATAAAGTCGTCTGAAACCGCACTTTCCAACCAAAAGGAGAACCAAATGAACCAAATCCGCCTACACGTTTGGGGCGATTATGCCTGTTTTACCCGTCCGGAGATGAAGGTGGAGCGGGTGTCTTATGATGTCATCACGCCGTCGGCGGCGCGCGGGATTTTGGCGGCGGTGCATTGGAAGCCGGCGATTCGCTGGGTGATTGATCGGATTTATGTGTTGAAGCCGATTCGGTTTGAGTCGGTGCGGCGCAATGAGTTGGGCGGCAAGATTTCGGCGGGCAAGGTCAGCGGAGCGATGAAGCGTAAGAGCGTTGCCGATTTATATACGCTGATTGAAGACGACCGCCAACAGCGCGCGGCGACGGTGCTTAAAGACGTGGCTTATGTGATTGAAGCCCATGCGGTGCTGACGGCAAAAGCGGGGGCGGATGAGACCGTTACCAAGCATATCGAGATGTTCAAACGCCGTGCGAAAAAGGGGCAATGCTTTCAGCAGCCTTGTTTGGGCGTGCGTGAATTTCCTGCCGATTTTGCGTTGATTGATGAAGGCGAGCCGCTGCCGCTGTCGACGTTATCGGAAAGCGAGGCAAACCGAGATTTGGGCTGGATGCTGCACGATATTGATTTTGACCACGGCAACACGCCGCATTTTTTCCGCGCACAAATGAAAGATGGCGTGATTGATGTGCCGCCGTTTTACGCCGAGGAGGTGAAAGCATGATTCTTGCGTCCCTTGCCCGCTATTACCGCCGTTTGGCAACGAAAACCGATGACATGGGCAACCCGAAAGTGCCGCCTTATGGCTTTAGCGAGGAAAAAATCGGCTGGATTTTGGTGTTGGATAAAGAAGGTCGTCTGAAAACCGTTGTGCCGAATCTGACTGCCGATAAAAAGCCGCAGCCGAAGCTGATGAGCGTGCCGCGCCCTGAAAAACGCACGTCGGGCATCAAACCGAATTTTTTGTGGGATAAAACCGCATACGCGCTCGGCGTGGAAGCCAATAAAAACAAAGCCGAAGCGAAAGCAAAACCGTTTACGCCGTCTGAAAAAACTTTTGACGCCTTCAAGCAATACCATCTCGATTTACTGCAAAACAGCGACGATGAAGGCTTACAAGCCTTGTGCCGTTTTCTAAAAAACTGGCAGCCTGCACATTTCGCTGCCGAAAATCTGCCTGCCGAAATTCTCGATGCCAATATCGTATTTTCTCTTGAAAAACCGACCGCACTTATCCATAAACGCGAAGCCGCGCAAACCTTGTGGGCAGGCTGCCTGAAAAGCGACGAAGCGCTCGAAGGCTTGTGCTTGATTAGTGGCGACACCGCTCCGATTGCGCGGCTGCATCCGGCGATTAAAGGTGTGTTTGGCGGGCAAAGCTCCGGCGGTTCGATTATTTCGTTCAACAAAGAAGCCTTTGCCTCGTTTGGCAAGGAACAAGGCGCAAATGCGCCTGTTTCCGAACAATCCGCCTTTGCCTACACCACCGCGCTGAACTATCTGTTGCGCCGCGAAAATAATCACTGCTTGACCATCGGCGATGCCAGCACGGTCTTTTGGGCGGAAGCGGATGATAGCGCAACGGCGCAGGCTGCCGAGGGCTTCTTCGCGCAAGTGTTCACGCCGCCGGATGACGAACAAGAAAGCGCCAAAGTTTTCAATGTATTGAAACAAATAAGTAACAAAGGCCGTCCGCTGCAAGAAATTGCACCCGAACTCTCTCCCAATACCCGTTTTTATATCTTAGGGCTTGCCCCCAATGCCGCGCGGATTTCTGTTCGCTTTTGGCTGGACACTACTTTTGGGCAGCTGGCAGAAAATTTAGCGCAGCATTGGCAAGATTTAGCCCTTGAGCCTTGCGCATGGAAAACGCCGCCGTCGATTTGGCGACTCTTATTGCAAACTGCCGTATTGGGCAAAAGCGAAAACATCTCGCCCGTGTTGGCAGGTGAGATGACCCGCGCCGTGATTTGCGGCACGCCGTACCCATTAAGTTTGCTGTCGCAACTGATTACCCGAATCCGCGCCGACGGCGACGTGAACGGCCTGCGCGTGGCAATGATGAAAGCCGTATTAGAGCGGCGTTTTAGAAAAGGTTTTATCGAAGAAGGAGTTCCTATGAGTTTGAACAATGAAAGCCCGAATCGCGCCTATCTTTTAGGGCGGCTGTTTGCCGTGTTGGAGCGCATTCAATATCAGGCGTTGGGCGAATTAAATGCCGGCATCGCCGACCGCTATTACGGCTCTGCATCCGCCGTGCCGTTTTCCGTTTTTCCGCGCCTTTTGTCGGGTGCAAAACACCATTTGTCGCGCTTGCGTAAAGACAAAGCCGGTATGGCGGTGAATTTGGATAAAGATTTGGGCGAAATCATTGCCAAACTGCCCGAAACCTTTCCGCGCCATTTGAGCATTGACGAGCAAGGCCGCTTCGCCATCGGCTATTACCATCAAAAACAAAGCTATTTTGCTAAAAAAGAAACCGCTGAAACCATTGAAAACTAAGGAGCTAGAAAATGTCTGCCATTCAAAACCGCTATGAATTTGTTTACTTTTTTGACGTAACCAACGGCAACCCCAACGGCGATCCCGATGCGGGCAATATGCCGCGCCTTGACCCTGAATCCAGCAAAGGCTTGGTAACTGATGTCTGCTTAAAACGCAAAATTCGTAATTTTGTAGAAATCAGCAGCGAAAACGAAGCCGGTTACGAAATCTACGTCAAAGAAAAAAGCGTGTTAAACCTGCAAAACAAACGCGCTTATGAAGCACTTGGCATTGAGTCGGAAGCCAAAAAACTGCCAAAAGACGAAGCCAAAGCCCGCGACATTACCGCTTGGATGTGCAAAAACTTCTTCGATATCCGCACCTTTGGCGCCGTGATGACCACCGAAGTCAACAGCGGACAAGTGCGTGGCCCTGTACAACTGGCGTTTGCACAATCCATCGACCCCATCGTGCCGCTGGAAGTTTCCATCACCCGCATGGCGGTAACCAATGAAAAAGACTTGGAAAAAGAACGCACCATGGGGCGCAAATACATCGTCCCTTATGCGCTCTACCGCGTGCACGGCTTTATCTCCGCCAACCTTGCCGCCAAAACCGGTTTTTCAGACGACGACTTAGCCAAACTCTGGCAAGCCCTGACGTTGATGTTTGAACACGACCGCTCCGCCGCCCGTGGCGAAATGGCGGCGCGCAAACTGATCGTTTTCAAACACGACAGCGCGCTCGGCAGCCAGCCTGCACATAAACTGTTTGACGCCGTGAAAGTCGAACGCGTAAACGGCGAATCAGGTACGCCGGCAAGCGGTTTTGGCGATTACAAAATCAGTGTGGTTTCAGACGACCTGAATGGCGTGAGTGTGGAGGAGCTGCTTTAAAAAACACTTGAAAAGATGACCGCACTTTTAACCGAAACCCAAGGGGAAAATCAGGACGCGCGCCTGATTTCCCTTTCCGCCCTGCAACACTACGCCTTCTGCCCGCGCCAATGCGCGTTGATTCACAACGAGCAGGCGTGGGCGGAGAACTATTTGACCGCGCAGGGCAAGGCGCTGCATGAGCGGGTGGATTCGGGCGAGCCGGAAACGCGCAAGGGCGTGCGCTTTGAGCGGACGGTGCATGTTTCGGCGGAAAAATTGGGCATCAGCGGCGTGTTGGATTTGGTGGAAGTGGAAACGAAAACAGGTCGTCTGAAACCCGTGGAATACAAACGCGGCAAGCCCAAACCCGACCCAATGGACGAAATCCAGCTTTGCGCCCAAGGCTTGTGCTTGGAAGAAATGACGGGACAAACCATCTCCGAGGGCGCACTGTGGTATATGCAAACCCGCCACCGTGTTCCCGTTGTGTTTTCAGACGACCTACGCGCCCAAACACTCGCCACCATCGCCGCCGTGCGCGAACTTCTAAACAGCGGCCAAACCCCGCCACCCAACTACGGCAAACGCTGCAAAGCCTGCTCGCTGATGGAGATTTGCCAGCCGGAGTTGTTGGGGAAACGGGATAGGAGTTTGGGGTATGTGGCGGGGTTGTTTGGGGAGTAGTTTTTCTTCAGAGACATCGTATCAATTTACTTGATTTTTATTATATAAATCACAATTTACTGATACGGGCAATTATGCTCAATTTTAAACCTATACCATAACTAAGGAGTAGTAAATGGCAAGAAATCGAAGACATCAATTTGATAATTTATCTGATGTTGGTGATAAATTAGATTTAGATAACCCTACTGTAGAGAATATCGTGGATATTCTTGTACATATAGGAAATTTAGACCAAGTTTATACTTTCCATGATGATTTTCTCGGGTTAAAAGATGATTTACCACAAGAATTGTTATCCCAAAATGTTCATGAACTAGATGATGACACTCTGGACAAATATTCAGATGCAGTTAGTGAAATACTAGATAATGCAAATGAAATTTTTTATCACCTAGAACGGGAACATAGTGAAAGCGATTTAGAAGAAATACAGGAAGAAAGGAAGAGACTAGGTTTAGATAACGATTAATTATACTGAGATATTAAACGCAAGCTGGGTTATATCTGTAAATATAACCCAGCAAAACTTTAAAATATGGTTATTTGAAATACTATTGCATAACCTAATAAATTAGGAAAGGTATCTTTCGGTTAGCTTTTTAAGATCATCTAAATGGCGAGCATTCCAGCCGTTAGCTATAGCCCAATTTGCTACTGCTTGTTCATCAGCTTTGCATCCTTTTTCTTGCAACTCTTTGAAAATACGTTGAGCATGTTGTTGATCTGAAGGATGAGCTAAGCCAGTAGATAGATTTACGGTAGAGGTTAACCGTTTTAATGCAGATGTGATTTCTTCTGGTAAAATTTCAATTTGCTGAGAGGGTTCCCCATGAACAATATTAAGCCCGTTATTATACCAAGTGCTCTCCCAAATATCGGCTTCCTCTAATAACCATGATACATATATGATTGAATTTGCATAGGAGTTTGAGTCAATTTTATTCATATCATTAGGTGTGCAATAAATTGCTAAAATCGTTCCAGAAGAATTATTAGAGCTAATTTTTGATGGTAATATAAAATCTAAATTTCTTATACTTTCGCCTTTACACAATTTCTTGGCTGAGCCGACGCCAAATATTTGGTCAATTATTTTACCAAGATTAGTTGATTCAAAATTAGATTTTTGAGGGAATACGAGATGAATATTTTTATCGTTACTTTGAGAAGAAACCTTAACAGCATAACAAAGAGCCTCAACTAGCACTTCATCATCTGGACCTTGGTTTTTAAATAAAAATCTTTTTTTCATATAATTTCCTTGGATTAAGGTTGTTAATTTAAATTAAAAACAATAATATTTTAACATACAGATGGCAAATTTATATACAAATAATGTCTGAAGGAGTTTTCCATGCGCAAACTGCAAAACACGCTCTACATCACCACCCAAGGCAGCTATCTGCATAAGGAGCGGGAGACGCTGGTGGTGGCGCAGGAGCGTAAGAAGGTGGCGCAGTTGCCGGTGCATTCCATCGGGCATATTTTCTGCTTTGGGAATGTGCTGGTGTCGCCATTTTTGCTGGGATTTTGCGGCGAAAATGATGTGAATTTGGCGTTTTTTACGGAAAACGGTCATTTCTTGGGGCGACTTCAGGGACGGCAGAGCGGCAATGTGCTACTGCGTCGGGCGCAGTATCGGGGATCGGAGCAAAATCCTGTGCCGATTGCGCGGAACATTATCGCGGCGAAGATTCAGGCGAGTAAGCGGGTGCTTCAGCGGCAGATTCGCAATTACGGCGAGAATGTGGCGATCCAAAGTGCGGTCGATGCTTTGAATATTTCGCTGCGGCAGTTGAAGGGTGCGGCGGAGCTGGACGTGGTGCGCGGTATTGAGGGCGATGCGGCGGCGCGTTATTTCGGCGTGTTCGGGCAACTTTTGAGCGAAAAAAGCGGCTTTACTTTTGACGGGCGCAACCGCCGTCCACCCAGAGACGGGGTGAATGCGCTGTTGTCGTTTGTGTACAGCATTCTGGGCAAGGACATCAGCGGCGCGCTGCAAGGCGTGGGGCTGGATCCGCAGGTGGGTTTTCTGCACGCCGACCGACCGGGGCGCGACAGTTTGGCGCAGGATATTTTGGAAGAATTCCGCGCATGGTGGGCAGACAGGCTGGTGTTGTCGCTGATTAACCGAGGGCAAATCAAACCGCAGGATTTTGTTACCGAGGCAAGCGGCGCGGTAAGTTTGAAAGCAGAGGCGCGTAAGCTGTTGTTCCAAGCTTTGCAGGCTAAAAAGCAGGAGAAAATCGTTCATCCGTTTTTAGGCGAAGAAGTGGAAATCGGGCTGCTGCCGTATATTCAGGCAATGCTGTTGGCGCGGCATTTGCGCGGGGATTTGGCGGAATATCCGCCGTTTTTGATGAGATAGATTTGCAGGTCGTCTGAAAACGGGTTGGATGTTTTCAGACGACCTCTAAAGCAGCCTGCACATGGGAATACAAAATGCTGATGCTGATTACTTATGATATTTCGCTGGAAGACGCGGAAGGGCAGGCAAGGCTGCGGCGCGTGGCGAAATTGTGTCTGGACTACGGCGTGCGCGTGCAATATTCAGTGTTCGAATGCGACATTGCGCCCGACCAGTGGGTTGTTTTAAAGGACAAACTTTTGAAAACCTACAACCCCGAAACCGACAGCTTGCGCTTTTACCATCTGGGCAGCAAATGGCGGCACAAAGTGGAACACCACGGCGCGAAACCGGCGGTGGATGTGTTTAAGGATACGTTGATTGTGTGAATCGCCAACCTGCGGTTCTCATGAAAATGCGGCAGGGTTGGCGAATTGGGATTGTTCTTTAACAATCAGGATATTGCGAATGCGGGTGTAACGGAAAAGGCTGTGTTATACTCGCGTTCGCGCTTTTCTTGTGAGCCTAGCGAAATCGGGGCTGCTAAACCTGATGGAGCAAGGGTTTTGAGAGAGGCTCCAGCCGCCTTCAGGCGGCTGTGTGTTGAAACATTCCCAAAAGTTCAAGAAACACGCTTGTGGTAGGTCCAGCCGCCTTCAGGCGGCTGTGTGTTGAAACAGTCCTTTGATCAAATCCATAAGCAGGATTTATAAACCAGCCGCCTTCAGGCGGCTGTGTGTTGAAACTTATGGTCTGCCTAAGAAAGATATGGGGTGTGTCCAGCCGCCTTCAGGCGGCTGTGTGTTGAAACTTTCTCAGGGGAAAATCTAGGAGAAATAGAATTTCCAGCCGCCTTCAGGCGGCTGTGTGTTGAAACGATTACATACGGCGGAATATCCTTCAGATAGTCCTCCCCAGCCGCCTTCAGGCGGCTGTGTGTTGAAACTGGTACCACCCCTGCCGGAAGTAACACAAAAGCCCATCCAGCCGCCTTCAGGCGGCTGTGTGTTGAAACGTCAGGCGGTGGCGGCGGTGGCTCGTCAGGCGGTCCAGCCGCCTTCAGGCGGCTGTGTGTTGAAA
>NZ_KV838126.1:0-408 GCF_001838645.1 Neisseria sp. HMSC70E02
GCTCTTTCAGATGTTGCCGGTTTTCCTTACTGTCGTAGCCTTTGTCGGCATAGACGGTCGTGCCTTCGGCAATACCCTCCAACAAAGGGGACAGATGGTTGCACTCATGGGTATTGGCGGGGGTAATGTGCAGTTTCTCGATATAGCCTTCCTCATCGGTGCGGGTATGTTGTTTGTAACCGAGTCTGTATAAACCGTTTTTCTTTGTCCAGCGGGCATCGCTGTCTTTACTCGGTGTGGTTTGTCCGCTGACTTGTCCTTCTTCATCGACTTCTATGGCCTGACGCTGTTTGCTGCCGGCGGTCTGAATAATAGTGGCGTCAATGACGGCGGCGGATGCTTTCTCTATTTTTAGGTTTTTTTCGGTCAGTTGGCGGTTAATCAGTTCCAGCAATTCGGACAGGGTGT
>NZ_KV838127.1:0-725 GCF_001838645.1 Neisseria sp. HMSC70E02
ATGCGATCAACGGCAGCCAGTTGTATTACACCAACCAGGCGATTGCCAACGTAGCGACACAAGCGACAGCGGCGAAAACCGAAGTTACCGCAGGTAAGAACGTCGTCGTTAACCAAACCACCGGCAACAGCGGACAGACCGTGTACAACGTTGCTACTGCCGATAAACTCGACGTAACCAGCGTAACCGCAGGCGGTGTAACCGTTAACGCGCAAGGTGTCAGCATCGCTGCACCGACCGCCCATAATCCGGCGAATACCGTCAGCCTCAGCCCGATCGGTCTGAACAACGGCGGACAACGCATCACCAACGTCGCCCCGGCGAAAGAAGGTACCGATGCGGTCAACCTGAACCAGCTCGCCGGCGTGGGTAACGCCCTGCAAAACAACATCGAACGCGTCGGCAAAAAAGCCTACGCAGGTGTAGCGGGTGCGATTGCACAAGGCTCGATTCCGCAAGTAACCCGTCCGGGTGCGACCGGTATCGGCGTGGGTAGCGGCTACTACGGTGGTCAATCCGCCATGGCAATCGGCGTGTCTGCGATGAGCGACGGCGGTAACTGGATTGTTAAAGGCAACTTCTCTGCCAACACAGACGGTCACGTCGGTGTCGGAGCAGGTGCGTTGTACCAGTGGTAAGCTAACGGCTCTTAGCTGAAGCAAAGCAAAGGTCGTCTGAAATCCAAAAAAGGGTTTCAGACGACCTTTTTTTATAGTGGATTAAAT
>NZ_KV838127.1:825-2637 GCF_001838645.1 Neisseria sp. HMSC70E02
ACGCCGTACTGATTTAAATTTAATCCACTATATATGAACGAAGGGAGCGTGAAGAAATCAATTGCGAATAGAGCGGATTCGCATATTGTCGATATAAGACGGCGGGTATCAAGCAAAACTAAAAAACTATTTGCAGAAGGGTAGTCGCGTTATCGAGAAAGTCGGGCGAGGGCAAACTGAAGTGGAAATATCTGTGCAGAAATGGCGGCTCGTGGCTTGGCTTATTTGTATTTGAATCCACGATAGTCCAACATATCTGCGGTTTGCTGTCTTGTATCCGCTTGACTGTTTTCTCTATTCTTGATTTGCATCGTTGCAAAAAAGGTCGTCTGAAACCGGATACATTGGTTTTCAGACGACCTTTAAATTTGGTGGCATATTTAAGCAGATTGTTCTTTTTTATCTCCGTTCCAAGGCGCAACTTTAAATAGCAGCAACATCCCAGGAATCCCCAATATAAAACACAGCCAGAAGAAATTGACATAGCCCATCTTTTCAATCAGAAAACCTGCTGACGCGTTCATAAACGTGCGCGGTACGGCGGATAGGCTGGACAGCAGTGCAAACTGTGTGGCGGTAAATGCGGTATTGGTTTGTTGCGCCATATATGACACAAATGCCACTGTACCCAAGCCCACACCCACTGCCTCGGCAGCAATGACGACTGCCAGCATGGTTCGTTCTGATGCGCCCACATGCTCGAAATGTCCGAAACTTGCCAGCCACGCAAAACCTAAAATCGTAACCCATTGCACCAAACCAAACAGCCACAATGCACGGTTAACGCCTAATTTGTTTACCCAAATGCCGCCGATAATCCCGAAAATCACCGCCGGCCACAGTCCCGCGTTTTTCGCAATCAGTCCCATGTCAGTTGGTGAGAAGCCCATATCGATATAAAACGGGTTTGCCAGCGCAGTTGCCATGCTGTCGCCCAGTTTATACAGCACGATAAAAGCCAAAATAATCAACGCCTGTTTAACGCTTTGACGGGTAAAGAAATCACGGAAAGGCTCGATAACGGTATCTTTCAAGCCTTTTGCACCGACGGGTTGTTGTGCCGGTTCTCGCGCGACAAATAAAGTAGCCAATAAACCCGGAATCATGAATAGAGCGGTAATGACGAATACAGATGACCAAGGCATCCTATCGGCTAAAATCAGACTTAATGAGGCTGGAATCAGCGAGGAAATACGATAGGCATTCACATACAGCGAGTTACCTAAAACCAACTCTTCATCGGACAACACTTCGCGACGGAAAGCATCAATCACAATATCCTGACTGGCAGAAAAAAATGCTACTACCAAAGACAGCCCCAAAATAATCGACAAATGTTCTTGCGGGCGGACAAACGCATAGGCAGCCAAAAGCAGCAAAAGCGCGATCTGCATCACCAACATCCAACCGCGTCGCAAACCTAAAAACGGCAGGCGTACAGAGTCCAGAAGCGGAGACCAGATAAATTTCCAAGTGTAGGGAAAACCAATCAGAGCAAACAGCCCGATGGTTTTCAAATTAACCTCGTTGAGGCGCAGCCACGCAGGAATCAGGCTGTATAGGAAATAAAGCGGCAGCCCCGATGTGAAGCCCGTAAAAATACAAATCAGCATATTGCGCGAAAAAATCCGCTGCATCGTGCTTGGTTGGGAATCAGTCATAATGGATGAGCAGTACAAAAAGAAAGGCACATTGTAACAAATCCTGCGAAGCAGGGCGGGATTGCCTACTGTAATGGTTTAAAAACAAATGAGAGGGCGTGAATTGCCACAGCGAAGGTATAGTGGATTCACTTTAAACCAGTACGGCGTT
>NZ_KV838127.1:2737-30304 GCF_001838645.1 Neisseria sp. HMSC70E02
CTTGTCCTGATTTAAATTTAATCCACTATAAAAGAACTGTTTGATGTTTGGATGGGGTTGTAGGAAAAGGTCGTCTGAAAAACATTTTTCAGACGACCTTTTTGTGTCATGCGGATGAAAACGGCTTTAGCTGTTTTTCAATCCCAAAACGTCCTGCATATCATATAAACCTGTTTTGCCGTTGACCCAAACTGCAGCGCGGACGGCGCCGGCGGCGAAGGTCATGCGGCTGCTGGCTTTGTGGGTGATTTCGACGCGTTCGCCGTCGGTGGCGAAGAGGGCGGTGTGGTCGCCGACGATGTCGCCTGCGCGGACGGTGGCAAAGCCGATGGTGGACGGATCGCGCGGGCCGGTGTGGCCTTCGCGGCCGTAAACGGCGCATTGTTTGAGGTCGCGGCCGAGTGCGTCGGCGATGACTTCGCCCATGCGCAGGGCGGTGCCGCTGGGGGCGTCGACTTTGTGGCGGTGGTGGCCTTCGATGATTTCGATGTCGTAGCCTTCGTTGAGGACGCGGGCGACGGTGTCGAGAATGTGGAAGGTGAGGTTGACGCCGACGCTGAAGTTGGCGGCGAAGACGACGCCTGTTTTTTCGCCTGCGGCTCGGATGGCGGCTTTGCCTGCGTCGTCGAAACCGGTGGTGCCGATGATGATGTTGACGCCTTTTTCAACGCATTTTTGCAGGTGTTTCAGGGTCGGCTCTGGGCGGGTAAAGTCGATGAGTACGTCGCTTTGGGCGAGGACGGCGTCAGCGTCGTCTGAAATGGTGATGCCGGTTTTGATGCCGGAGGCGAAGCCTGCGTCCAAGCCTAAGACTTCAGAGCCTGAATGTTCGAGTGCGCCGGAGAGGACGGTGTCGGGATGATTGTTGACGGCTTCAACCAGTACGCGCCCCATGCGGCCGTTGACGCCGGCGATGGCGATTTTCAATGCGCTCATGCGGTTTCCTTAATGATTATTGTGCAGTTTGGGCTGCTTTTTGTTCGGCTTGGAGGGTTTCGATGGATTTTTGGATGGCATCGCCTTCTGCGCGGACAAGGACGTCGTTTTCAAAATAAACGGTGAGGTTGCTGCGGTCTTTGATGATGCCGTTGCGGCTGGTATTGAAGGTGTAGTCCCAGCGGTCGGCATGGAATGCGTCGCGCAGCAGCGGGGTGCCGAGCAGGAGTTGGACTTGGTCGCGGCTCATGCCTGCTTGGAGGGAGACGACGGCGCGGGGATCAAGCTCGTTGCCTTGGATGACTTTGAGTTTGTAGGAGGGGAACAGGGAAACGCGTTCGGCGCTGCATGCGGAAAGTCCGATGAGGGCGGCGAGGGCAAGACAGAGGGGTTTGTTCACGGATATGCCTTTCTGTTCGAATTCGGGTGGAAGGGTATCATTGCTTGAATTTTTTGAAAAAGCAAACGATAATCATCTCTTTGATTATAATTTCAGCCGGCTATCGTTTGTATGCAAACAAAACTTGTGGTTTTATTGCAAACCGCTATGGCGTAATAGTGGGCAAGCGGGCTGAAATTGCGTATTATAACGTCTATTACTTCACAGGGATATTGAATATTATGGAAAAATTCAGCAATATTGCGCAATTGAAAGACAGCGGTTTGAAGGTTACCGGTCCGCGTTTGAAAATCTTGGATTTGTTCGAGTCGCATGCTGAAGAGCATTTGAGTGCCGAAGATGTGTACCGTATTTTGCTGGAAGAAGGTGTGGAAATCGGCGTAGCGACGATTTACCGCGTGTTGACCCAGTTCGAGCAGGCAGGCATTTTGCAGCGCCACCATTTTGAAACCGGCAAGGCGGTTTACGAATTGGACAAAGGCGACCACCATGACCATATCGTCTGCGTGAAATGCGGCGAGGTAACGGAATTCCACAATCCCGAAATCGAGGCCTTGCAAGACAAAATCGCGGAAGAAAACGGCTACCGCATCGTTGACCATGCGCTTTATATGTACGGCGTGTGCGGCGAATGCCAAGCGAAGAGCAAACGCTGATTCCCGTTTTAAAAGATGTTTGATGTTCAGACGACCTCGGATGAGAATTTGGGGTCGTCTGAAATTTTTTGCGGAACATGAACATCATGCCGCTGTAAATCAGAATAATATAGTGGATTAACTTTAAATCAGGACAAGGCGGCGGCAATGTCGTACCGGTTTAAAGTGAATCCACTATACCTTAGGATTTTTAATGAGTATCCCCTTGCTTTACCCTAATGATTACACTTTCCCCGATCCGTTTTCCGCGCTGGAAGAATGCGACGGCGTGGTCGGTATCAGCCGCGATTTGGATACGGGACGGCTGCTGTCGGCGTATCGGCAGGGGATTTTCCCGTGGTTCAGCGAAGACGGCTGGTTTTTTTGGCATACCATAGATCCGCGTGCCGTCATCGTGCCTGAAAATCTGCATATCGGGCGTTCGTTGGCGAAAACCTTGCGCAACAAACCCTATCGGGTAACGGTCAACCAATGTTTCGAAACCGTCATTGCGCATTGCGCCGCCTTTCCGCGCCCCGGTCAGGACGGCACATGGATTGTTCCCGAATTCCAAGCCGCTTATACCGAGCTGCACCGTTTGGGTCATGCGCATTCGTTTGAATGTTTCTATCCCGATGAAACAGGTCGTCTGAAACTGGCGGGCGGCTTTTACGGCGTACAAATCGGACGGGTGTTTTACGGAGAATCCATGTTCGCCCTTGAGCCGGATGCCTCCAAAATCGCCTTTGCGCGAGCCGTTCCGTTTCTTGCCGGACTGGGCATCGAGTTGATTGACTGTCAGCAAGATACCCTGCATATGCATCGTTTCGGTTCGGAACCGATACCGTTCGCCGAATTTCAGACGACCTTGCAACGCTTGAACGCTTTGCCTTTGAAGGAAGCGTTGGGCGCGCGGGTAGTAGGTGGAACGTTGGAATAGCGGCAAGTGAAATGTCCGATTTAGGCATTTTACGTTTCACGATGTAGAGTCGGCTTCGAGCCAGAAACGAATAGCAAAAGGTCGTCTGAAAACCTAAAAATGAAGTTTTCAGACGACCTTTTTTAAAGATTGCGCCTTACAAATCAAATTCAGCCACAACCGGCGCATGGTCGCTCGGGCGTTCTTGCGCGCGCGCGTCCAAATCGACATAAACGTCTTTCAACACGGCAGACAGGGCGGGGCTGATGAGCTGGTGGTCGATGCGCAGTCCGAGTTTGCGTTGGAACATCGCGCCGCGATAGTCAAACCAAGTGTAAAACGCGCCTTCGGGGTGGATTTGGCGCAGGCTGTCGGTCAGGCCTAAATCCAGCAGATTTTTGAACCACTGTCTCTCGATGGATGAGCAGTGGATTTTTTCATGCCATTTTTCGGGGTCGTAGCAGTCGGCATCGGCGGGCGCGATATTGAAGTCGCCGAGCAAAACCAGTTTTTCGTGGCGCGTCATTTCGTCGCGGACAAATTCAGTCAATGCGGCAAACCATTGTTCTTTATATTGGAATTTCGGGCTGTCGAGGGCTTCGCCGTTGACGCAATAGACATTGATGACGCGCACGCCGTTGACGGTTGCGGCGATGAGGCGGCGTTGCGGGTCGTCGGGCAGGGTAGGCAGGCCGACGTGTACGTCTTGCGGTTCGCTGCGGCTGATGATGGCGACGCCGTTGTAGGTTTTTTGTCCGCTCCAAACGCTGTGCCAGCCCATCATTTGCAGGGCGGCGGCGGGAAATTTGTCTTGGTCGAGCTTGAGTTCTTGCAAGACGAGGACATCGGGCTGATGGTCGGCAAGCCAGTTTTGCACCTGCGGCAGGCGCACGTTGAGGGAATTGACGTTCCAAGTGGTAATTTTCATGCGGATTCCGTGTGTGAGGGTCGTCTGAAAAGCGTTTCGGGCTTTTCGGGCAAAATAAGGACAAAACAAAAGCGGTTCATGAAAACCGCTTTGTTGGGTAAACGGGGCGCTATTGTAACATCAGGGAATTTCGGCGGCTGCCGGTTTTGAAACAAAAATCCGTTTGAGAAAACAAGGCTCAACAGCCTTTAGGCGGCTTTACGGTTTTCCAAATTGCGCAGCGTATCGAGGATGACGGCGGCTTCTTCGGATACCAGCCGGTATTCGATGATGCGGTGGTAGCGGGTGAAATCGATCAAACCTTCGGAGCGCAGGCGCGCGAGATGGTTGGAAACGGCAGTCGCAGGCTGTCCGAGCGCTTCGGATAATTCGGCAATGCTGCGTTCGCTGTCCATCAGCATGAACAAAATGGTCATGCGGTCGGGGTTGGCGATGAGTTTGAGAAGGGAAGAGAGACGTTTGGTTTCCATAGTGAGGCTTTCTTTATCAATAAGATTGGTTTTTAGGGGCTGAAACGGTAGGGCAAAATGAGTTTGATTCTTTTTGCGTTTATCCGTAAATTCAACCGTTTATATCGGGTAAGTATAAAGCAAGCAGCGTGAAAAAGGAGTATGTCCGTTAAAATTTATCGTAAATAATTGTTGTTTCGCCAGCTTTTGAGACAGTAATCGAATCGGGTGAATATGTTTTTGGAATGTGGATAAAGGTTCTCATTTTATTTTTTTGTTTATAAAAACTAAAGAAACTATTTCTATACAAAGTGTTATCGGCGGTGTCGTATTTGGGAACTGTGTTGGGAGGTTGGAAATATTATTGGGGTCGTCTGAAAACAGAGGCAGGGAAGGGCTGTCGGGGAGTGTGATATTTTGCCGACACTTAAAGAGGTGTGGCGGATTGATGTCACAGATTATTTTTGTAGCGGGATTGGGTTTTTGAAGATTTGCGCGTCGGTTTCGGATTAATTTATGATGAATGCTTGAGATTGAATAATCAGGAGATTTTTTGGATTTGGAAAGTGAAGGGATGGAAACGGTCAGGCAATGTCAGTCTGAAGAATGACTGATTCAAAAAATGATAAGCGGTGTAAATTTTATACAAATGGTATTTTTTATTGTAAATAATATAAATTGCGTTATAATCATAAAAAATTACATTAGCATTATAAATAAGCTAATACATTATAAAAAATAACATTTTTGCCGTCTGTATGGGGTATGGGGAGTGCTGTTCATGCAGGAGCGGCAGTATTTGCGGGAAAATATCATTTATGGATACCGACTTTCTGTCTTCGGGCGGTCTTGTGCTGACGGGCTGTGCAGCGGCATTTGTGCTGGCAACCTGCCTGTCTAAAAATACGCCTGTCAAACAATTTATCAGCCGTTTCGCCGTCAATGTCCGTGCGGATTGCAGCTTGGACGAATCTGTCTATCATGAGTTTCGCGGCTTGGATATTTATCGGGACGGGCAGCATGAACAGATTGATTATGTTTATGTGTCCTGTTTCGGGATTTTCGTGGTTGCCACGCCGAATTATCAGGGCAGGATTT
Source organism: Neisseria sp. HMSC70E02 (assembly GCF_001838645.1). Lineage (NCBI taxonomy): Bacteria > Pseudomonadati > Pseudomonadota > Betaproteobacteria > Neisseriales > Neisseriaceae > Neisseria > Neisseria sp. HMSC70E02. Next base: position 8,103 of record NZ_KV838127.1, read on the forward strand.
GGGGCGACGACGGCAATGGGATGTGGACGCAGAAGTTTCACAAAAGCAAGACGCTGTTCCCCAATCCTTTGTTGAAAAACCAGCAATACATTCGGATTTTGTCCGAGAAGCTCCACCTGCCGACGCGGGCGTTTTCTTCGGTGGTGGTTTTTCCGGGTAATTGCCAATTTCAAACCATGATGCCGGACAACGTTACGGAAGACTCTGATTTTGCGGAATATATTTCACAATATACAGAAGTCGTGCTGATGCCCGAAGAAGTCAAGCAAATCAGGGAAGTGCTGGAAGGCTATGAATTTGATTTGGTTTTCAACCGGCAGAGGTTTGAATCGCATGTATGAACAGGGTGGGGCGGTTTGGACAGATTGGGCATAATCGGTTTTTATGTATTGCAGATTGCCCACTTTATAAACCTTCCCAAAAAAACGTCGTCTGAATCGTTTTCAGACGACGTTTTTCTTCAGAGATTTTTAAGGTTCCGAGCGCCCCAAAACCATCGCGTCTCCGTAGCTGAAAAAACGGTATTCATGTTCGACCGCATGGCGGTACACCGCGCGGATGTGTTCCATGCCCGAAAACGCGCTGACGAGCATCAGGAGCGTGGATTTGGGCAGGTGGAAATTGGTAATCAGGCGGTCGATGACGCGGAAGCGGTAGCCCGGCGTGATAAAAATATCCGTGTCGCCCTGTCCCGCTTTCAGACGGCCTGTCTCGCGCGCGGCGGATTCAAGGGCGCGCATGGAAGTGGTGCCGACTGCCCAAACTTTGTTTCCGCGCGCATGGGCGGCTTCGATGGTGGCGACGGTTTCGGGCGGTACGTCAAACCATTCGCTGTGCATTTTGTGTTCTTCGATTTTGTCCACGCGCACAGGCTGGAACGTTCCCGCACCGACGTGCAGGGTGACTTCCGCCGTTTCCACACCTTTGGCTTTCAGACGACCTAAAAGCTCGTCTGTAAAATGCAAACCTGCCGTCGGCGCCGCGACCGCGCCCTGATGTTTGGCATAGACGGTTTGATAGCGCGTGTCGTCATCCGCGCCGGCAGCGCGTTCGATATAAGGCGGCAGCGGCAAATGGCCGTTTTGCTCCAGCAGCTCGTAAACGGTTTGCCCGCCTTCAAAGCGCAGGCAAAACAGTTCGTCCGCACGCTCAACCATGACGGCACAAATATCGCCTTCAAAAATCAGCTTCGTGCCGGGCTTGGGCGATTTGGACGAGCGGATGTGCGCCAGCGCGGTGTGGTTGTCCAAAACGCGCTCTATCAATGCCTCGATTTTGCCGCCGCTTTCTTTTTGTCCGAACAGCCGCGCTTTCATGACTTTGGTGTTGTTGAACACTAAAACGTCGCCCGCCTCAATATAATCAGGCAAATCGCCGAACACGCGGTCTTGCAGCGGCATATCGGGCAGCGCGACCAAAAGACGGCTGCTGCCGCGTACTTCGGGCGGATGCTGGGCAATTAATCGGTCGGGCAGGGTGAAATCGAAATCGGAAATGTCCATAATCTTATTTTGATGCTTACAAATTTTGTCAGGCGGTCATTATACGCACTTTGGCTTTTTTCAGACGACCTTTTCCCTTCATAAACCAACAAATTAGAATAAACACTCATTAAAAAAATACGCATTCGGGCGAAATCTCCGAATTTGCCCGTTTTGTTCAAAAACCGCCTTTTTTCGAGATTTTGCTAGACATTTATCGGCAAGTTCGGGAAAATAGTCAAATTCATTTACGGGGTTTCTGCTCCTGCGAATGCCCTTTATGCAACCCAATACCGTCCGGCTTGCGCCGTTGCCGCAGGCCGGTTGTTTTCTGAAATATCACGCAACAAACACGGCCGCTTCACGACATTTGGGCCGTATCGTAAAGGAACGAAAATGGATTTGCGCAAATTAAAAAAACTGATTGATTTAGTAGAAGAATCAGGTATCGCCGAAATCGAAGTGACCGAAGGCGAGGAAAAAGTCCGCATCACCCGCGCCACCGCCGCTCCGGCTCCCGTTTATGCAGCACCCGCCCAAGTTGCGGTGCCTGCCCCTGCACCCGCCGCCGCTCCTGCCGCAGCAGCAGCCCCCGCTCCCGCAGCGCCTGCCGCCCGCGACCTGTCCAACGCGCAAAAATCGCCTATGGTCGGTACGTTCTACCGCGCGCCCGGCCCGAATGCCGCCGCCTTCGTCGAAGTTGGTCAGCAAGTCAAAGCCGGCGATACGCTGTGTATCATCGAAGCGATGAAGTTGATGAACGAAATCGAAGCCGAGAAATCCGGCACGGTTAAAGAAATTCTGGTGGAAAACGGTACGCCTGTGGAATTTGGCGAGCCGCTCTTCATCATCGAATAATTCGTTTTCAGACGACCTTCCGGATTGCGGGCAGGTCGTCTGAAATGCTTTCCAACTCAGGATTTCCACCATGCGCCTGCTGTTAGCCATCTTCCTGCCTTTCGCCGTATTCTTCACCATCGGCCGTCCGATTGCGGGCATCATCTGCCTGATTCTCCAATTCACCTTAATCGGCTGGATTCCTGCCGCCATGTGGGCGGTGTACGCGTTGAGCCAATACAAGACCGATGAAAAAATCCGCAATGCGTTGGGCAAAAGGTAACAAGCAGGTCGTCTGAAACCACAGGAAAGGTCATCATGCTGAAAAAAGTATTAATCGCCAACCGAGGCGAAATCGCGCTGCGCGTCCTGCGAGCCTGCCGTGAAATGGGCATCGCCACCGTCGCCGTGCATTCCGAAGCCGACAAAGACAGTCTGCACGTCAAACTTGCCGACGAATCCGTTTGCATCGGCCCTGCCGCTTCCGCACAAAGCTATCTCAATATCCCTGCCATCATCGCCGCCGCAGAAGTTACCGGCGCGGATGCCATCCACCCGGGCTACGGCTTCCTTGCCGAAAACGCCAATTTTGCCGAACAGGTCGAACAATCCGGCTTCATCTTCATCGGCCCACGCGCCGAAACCATCCGCCTGATGGGCGACAAAGTTTCCGCGAAACACGCGATGATTGAAGCGGGCGTACCTTGCGTTCCCGGTTCGGACGGCGCCCTGTCCGACGATCCCGCCGAAATCCTCAAAACTGCCGACAAAGTCGGTTATCCCGTGATTATCAAAGCATCGGGCGGCGGTGGCGGACGCGGTATGCGCGTGGTCGAGAAAAAAGAAGACCTCATCAAATCCGTCGAAATGACCAAAGCCGAAGCAGGCGCGGCGTTCGGCAACCCGATGGTCTATATGGAACGCTACCTGCAACGCCCGCGCCACGTTGAAATCCAAGTGCTCGCCGACGAACACGGCAACGCTATCTACCTCGCCGAGCGCGATTGCTCCATGCAGCGGCGCCACCAAAAAGTCATCGAAGAAGCACCCGCTCCCTTCATCGACGAAAAAGCCCGCGAAAAAATCGGCAAAGCCTGTACCGACGCCTGCAAACGTATCGGTTATCGTGGCGCAGGTACGTTTGAATTCCTGTATGAAAACGGCGAGTTCTTCTTTATCGAAATGAACACCCGCGTCCAAGTCGAACACCCCGTTACCGAGCTGATTACCGGCGTGGACATCGTACAGGAACAAATCCGCATTGCCGGCGGCCTGCCTTTGCAATACAAGCAAAAAGACATCCACATCGAAGGCCATGCTTTCGAGTGCCGCATCAATGCGGAAGACCCGTACAACTTCATCCCCAGCCCCGGCCTGATTGAAAGCTGCCACCTGCCCGGCGGCTTCGGCATCCGCGTGGACAGCCACATTTACCAAGGCTACCGCATCCCGCCGTACTACGACAGCCTGATCGGCAAAGTCTGCGTCATCGGTAAAACCCGCGAGCAGGCAATGGCAAAAATGCGCGTCGCCCTCGCCGAGCTTGCCGTGACCGGCATCAAAACCAATACCCCGCTGCACCGCGATTTGTTCAGCGACCCCGGTTTTGAAAAAGGCGGCGTCAGCATCCATTATCTGGAACACTGGCTGGAAGAACGCAAAGCCAAACAGGACAAATAAAACCGTCCCGCTTGGATAGTCGAAGGTCGTCTGAAAAACCATATGGCTTTCAGACGACCTTTTTTCAGACAGGTTGAATTCTGATTTCGGGCATACAACCGCGATTGCCGACAAGCCTAGAATTATGACTGAGTAAGCCTGTCCGCCGCCATTTCACGCAAGAAAAAAACGTGTTCAGGCAGAAAAACGATTCAATCACACTGTTACGCCAATAGCCGAAACATACCGCAAACGACCAACATCGCGTATTTGACCGCCATTTCCTAATTTCAGACGACCCCACCGAGAAAGCCCACCATGTCCTATCAACAAATCACCATCAACGTCAACGACGCCGTCGCCGAACGTCTCGCCGATGCCCTGATGGAACACGGCGCACTCTCCGCCGCCATCGAAGACGCCTACGCAGGCACCGAAAACGAACAAGCCATCTTCGGCGAACCCGGTATGCCGACCGAACAAATCTGGCAGCAAAGCAAAGTCATCGTCTTGTTCGGTGAAAACGACGATGCCGCAGCCATGATTCAAGCCGCCAGCCAAGCATGCGGGTTGAAAGACTTGGCATACACCAGCGAAATCCTCGCCGACCAAGACTGGGTGCGCCTGACCCAAGCGCAGTTCGACCCCATCCAAATTTCCGAACGCCTGTGGATTACCCCCTCTTGGCACGAAGCGCCCAACAGCAACGCCGTCAACCTCCAGCTCGACCCCGGCCTTGCCTTCGGTACCGGCAGCCATCCGACCACCCGCCTCTGCCTCAAGTGGCTGGACACACAACTCAAAGGCGGCGAAAGCGTCCTCGACTACGGCTGCGGCTCCGGCATCCTGACCATCGCCGCCCTCAAGCTCGGCGCAGGTTCTGCCGTCGGCGTCGATATTGACGAACAAGCCATCCGCGCCAGCAAGGACAACGCCGCACAAAACAACGTCGATGCACAGTTCTACCTGCCCGACGGTTTGCCGCAAGGACAATTCGACATCGTCGTCGCCAACATTCTCGCCAACCCCCTTCGCATGCTCGGCGAAATGCTCGCCGCCCGCACCAAACAAGGCGGACGTATCGTGTTATCCGGTCTGCTGGACGAACAAGTCGAAGAACTCAGCGACATTTACCGCCAATGGTTCAACATCGAACCCGCCGAAATCGACGAAGGCTGGGCAAGGCTCAGCGGCGTCAAACGCTGATAACGATACGCTCAAACAAAAGGTCGTCTGAAAACCGCTTCAGGTTTCAGACGACCTTTTTCATGCCAATCCTGTATTAATAATTGGTTGAACAGAACTGCTCACGCTTGTCCGCATCGGCGGCATAACACGTCAAGCCCATGCCCGCCGCGTTGCTGTTGCTCGCCTTCGCTCCCGGTTTTTTGTTCACCAAAACCTTGCCGTTTTTCCCGATTTCGACGGTTACGCCTTTACCGTTTTTCAGCTTCCATTTCAACACCTGCGCATCGGCATTCTGACACTTGTTGACCGAACAGCCGCCTTCAGCCGCGACATTGCCGTTTTTATAAATCACACACTGCTGCTGGCTGTCGGTGCAGGCCGCATAGGCAGCAACGGAAAAACAGGAAATCAGCGCGGCAAACAAAACAGGTTTCATGGTTTGGACTCCTTGGATGGTGATGATGGGTTTGCAATATCTCAAACTATACGCCTGTTTATATCGGCAAGCCATCGGTTATGACGGCTGGTTGCAATTGCATTGCCGTTAAAGCATAATGTCATAATCGACACTGTTGTATGATAAAAGGAATAATAAATGAAGAAGTTGTTTTTGGCTGCCCTTGTTTCCGTCACATTGGCAGGCTGTTTCGGTAATAATTTCAGCTGGACCAACGCCCGGCAAATCAGGCAGGGCATGAGTGAAAGAGAAGTGATTGCATTGATGGGCAAACCGACCAGAATTCAACCCTCTCCGATAGGGCTGGTCTATATATGGGGACACCTCAATGCCGTCACCGGCTCCGTCAAGACGACATCAGTCATTGTCAATGATGGCATTGTGGCTGCTGATCCTATCATTCTGGGTGATCGCAGCCTACCGCTCAATATTTATTGATGGTTTAAAAAATAACGATATGAACCGCCTGTTTGGGGCGGTTTTTGCATTTTCAGGTCATCTGAATTGGCGTTTCTCTTTGGCAGAAGGGTTTGAACTTTGGGCATGTTCATCAAATGAATAGGTGGATTCGATTTAAAAAAAAGAGCCGCAAATCATTTTGCAGCTCTTTTTTGGTACCCGCCTTACCGTTTCAACTTCGCAAACGCATCCGCCATCGCCGAATTGGTCGGGGCGCGGTCGTTGCGTTGGGGTTTGCGGTCGCGGCGTTCGGAGTGTTTGCTTTCAGACGACCTGTTGCCTTTGGTTGCGCCGCCGGCCTCGTCATCCAAGCGCATGGTCAACGCGATGCGTTTTCTGGCAGCATCGACTTCCAGCACTTTTACTTTCACTACGTCGCCGGCTTTTACCACTTCGCGTGGGTCTTGGACGAAACGATTGGACAGGGCGGAGATGTGCACCAAGCCGTCCTGATGGACGCCGATGTCCACGAATGCACCGAAGTTGGCGACGTTGGAGACCACGCCTTCGAGTATCATGCCGACTTGCAAGTCGTTGATTTCGTGAATGCCTTCGGCGAATGATGCCGTCTGAAATTCGCCGCGCGGGTCGCGGCCGGGTTTTTCCAGTTCGGACAGGATGTCCAGAATGGTTGGCAGGCCGAAGCGTTCGTCGGTGAAGTCGGACGCTTTGATTTGCTTCACGCGCTCGCGGTTGCCGATGAGTTCGGCGGCGGTAATGCCTTGTTGCGCCAGCATTTTGGCAACGACGGGATAGGCTTCGGGGTGGACGGCGCTCGCGTCCAGCGGCTCTTTGCCGCCGTTAATCCGCAAAAAGCCCGCCGCCTGCTCGAAGGTTTTTTCGCCCAAGCGCGGTACTTTCAGCAATTTTTTGCGGCTGTCGAACGCGCCGTTTTCATCGCGGTAGGCGACAATGTTTTGGGCAAGAGTTTGATTCAAACCGGAAATCCGCGCCAAGAGCGGGGCGGAGGCGGTGTTCACGTCCACGCCGACGGCGTTCACGCAGTCTTCGACCACCGCGTCCAGCGATTTGGCGAGCTGGCTTTGGTTCACGTCGTGCTGATACTGCCCCACGCCGATGGATTTGGGGTCGATTTTGACCAACTCGGCAAGCGGGTCTTGCAGCCTGCGGGCGATGGACACCGCGCCGCGCAGGGAAACGTCCAAGTCGGGGAACTCGCGCGCCGCCAGTTCGGACGCGGAATAAATCGATGCGCCGGCTTCGGAAACGACGATTTTGTGCAGCCCCATTTCCGGCATTCCGCGTACCAGTTCGCCCGCGATTTTGTCGGTTTCACGGCTGGCGGTGCCGTTGCCAATGGCGATGAGCTTCACGCCGTGCTGCTTAATCAGGCGCGACAGTGTTGCCAACATATTGTTTTCTTGATGCAAATAGACGATGACCGTATCCAGCAGTTTGCCCGTGTCGTCCACCACGGCGCATTTCACACCGTTGCGGTAGCCGGGGTCGAGGCCCAACGTGGTCAGCCGTCCGGCGGGCGCGGCGAGCAGTAAGTCTTTGAGATTGCGGGCGAACACGGTAATCGCATCGGTATCGGCGGCTTCTTTCAGACGACCTAAGGCTTCGAGTTCCAGCGACAAAAAGATTTTCGCGCGCCAAGTCAGGCGCACGGTGTCGCGCAGCCATTTGTGGCCGTCTGAAACCTTGAAGCGGCGGGCGATGAGTTGCTCGTATTCGCTTTGCTGGGTAATCGGTGTGTCGTCGGGCTGGTATTTGAGCGCGATGTTCAACACGCCTTCGTTGCGGCCGCGCAAAACCGCCAGCGCGCGATGGCTGGGCATGGCGCGGACGGGTTCGCGGTGGTCGAAATAATCGCTGAATTTTTCGCCTTCGGTTTCTTTGCCTTCAACGACTTGCGCGTGGATTTCGGCTTCGTTCCACAGCTTGTCGCGCAGCGTGCCGATGAGTTCTGCGTCTTCGGCAAACTGCTCCATCAGAATCGCGCGCGCGCCGTCCAGCGCGGCTTTGGCGTCGGGGACATTTTCGTTCAGGTAGCCCTGCGCGGCGGCTTCAACATCCTGCGGCTGTTCGGCAAGCAACACGTCCGCCAGTGGCTGCAAACCGTGTTCGCGCGCGATTTGCGCTTTGGTGCGGCGTTTGGGCTTGTAGGGCAGATACAGGTCTTCCAGCGCGGTTTTGTTGTCGGCGGCTTCGATTTGCGCCCTGAGGTCGTCTGAAAGCTTGCCTTGCTCTTCAATGCTTTTTAACACAACGGCTTTGCGCTCTTCCAACTCGCGCAGGTATTGCAGCCGCTCAGCAAGCTGTCGTAACTGCGTATCGTCCAGCCCGCCTGTGGCTTCCTTGCGGTAACGGGCGATAAAGGGCACGGTCGCGCCGTCGTCTAAAAGCTCGACGGCAGCGGTGATTTGCGCGGCGGTGGCAGAGAGTTCTTGGGAGAGGATTTGGGTGATGTTCATGGGGGTCCTTTGGATGGGTGCAGGCTGCCTGAAAGGCAAATACGATATATTGAGCAATGAATGTTTTGTTTGGAAATAGGGAAGTCTGATTCAAAAATCCAGCCGCACTTTGGCTACTCCATTTTTTCCATTATGGAAGATAGCCTATATTTTGCTGTTCTAATATGTTCATTGATTTTGTTGGCTATGATTACAAGTTCAGTCATTTTACTGTGCTTCAGTTCTTGGTCAGCTTGCGTTTCCAGAAAGTAGAGATAGCTTTTAAAAGTCCCCCAAAACATATTCATTTCGCCACATATATCATATATATTGCGCGATAAATCTGGAAAAAATAAATCACAATATGCATTGATTAAATCACACGATGTGCATATTTCTGAATACGTTGCATCGTATTGTTCTGCAGTTATTTGTGCTTCCCTTTTTATATTGATGCCGGTTGAAGAAAACTCACGGGAAATTTTACTTAATAATTGATGAATTTCCAGCAACATTCTTTTTTGTTCTGTTAATTTCTTTTCAATTTGTTCTCTTTGATGTTTTTGATGTTCCATTTCTAATTGGAAATTTTGATTGGATTTGGTGATTTTATAGGTAACAAATGCATTGATAGATGTACTGATTACAGCACCTACTGCACTGCCTCCTAAGAAGGTAAAAATTTCAATACTCATGGTGTTTCAAAAATTTATTTGTTAAAAAATGTTCTGGAATTGGTTTCTAGGCTACCTGAAACTACCGTTTCAACGCTTCCAATTCGGCAATATCTTCCGCTTCCGCCTGCCGCGCCATGTGTGACAAACGATTTTGTCTGAACAAATCGTATTGTTCGCCGGCAAACGCTTCCATTTGCTTGTGGCTGCGCGTGCCTTTGCCTTTCAATACGGCGAAGCCGTTATCGGCGATGATGCTGTCTATGCGGCTTTGCCAAAACGTAAGCGTCAGGCCTTGCCGGTTTTTGGCGCGCAGTTCCGCACTTTCCAGAAAGATAACGGTCAGGCGGTTGAGCGTGTCGATTTCGTCGGCGTTCAGGTAGTTTTTGGCAATGACGATATCGGCTTTGCGTACGCGTTCGCCGCTCCATGATGTCAGCCCCATATTGGGGGCGTTGCCGTCGGCGCGGTGGCAGACGAGTTCGGCGGCGGTTTGCTGCGTTACGGCGTAAATCAGTTTGTTTTGCGCTTGGGCGAAAAACATCTGTGTGGCTTTGTCGGTGGGGTCGTAGTCGGCAGAGAGTTTGAATAGTTCGCGCACCTTTTGATAAAACCGCATTTCGCTGGCGCGGATGTCGCGGATTCTTTCCAGCAGTTCGTCAAAGTAATCCACGCGTCCGTTGGGATTTTTCAGGCGTTTGTCGTCCAGCGCGAAGCCTTTTTCCAAATAGCCCGTCAAAATCTCGTTAGCCCAACGACGGAACTGCACGCCGCGTTTGCTGCGTACGCGGAAGCCGATGGCCAAAATCATTTCCAAAGCATAATGTTTGACTTGGTATTGCTTGCCGTCTGCGGCAGTTATTAAGAAATCCTTAATAACTGAATCCTCATCCAACTCTTTGTCTTCCAATATATTTTTGATATGCGTTGCGATGTTTGGTACGGAGGTGTCAAAAAGTTCGGCCAGTTGGCTTTGGTTGAGCCAGACGGTGTGTTCCTGCACCAGCAGGTTTACGCGGGTGCGGCCGTCTTCGGTTTGGTAAATCAGGATGTCGGACATGGGTTTTCCCCGTTTGCAGGTAAAGGTCGTCTGAAAAATATTGCCGGTTTATTCCTCATCACATTCTTCGTCATCTTCATCGTCATAAGAAGTGTAGAGCCAACTGTCCCAGCCGAACAGTTCGAGCAGCGTGTCAAAGCGGTTTTGGTCGGCAGTGCCGATAAATACGCCGTTTGCGTTGCCGTTTTTTGTGAAGCAAAGCAGGATGATTTCGTGAAAACCGTCGGTGTAGAAGCGTTGGTTTTCTTGGCGGAGTTCTATGATTTCGGTGCGGTTTTGTTGGATAAAACGTGCAGCTTGGGCATCTGTCGATTCTTCGTCCATGATGTTGGCGCAGTAGTGCAGCCCGCCCATGGCGGCGTTGGTGTAAGCCAGTTTCAGCAGTAGGGTGCGGGTATCGGGCAGGTGCGGCTGCCATTTGTAGCTTTCGGTTTCATCGGTGTAAAAGCCGATATGGACGGGCGGGTTGTCTTGCGCCAAATCGGCTTTAGCAATGCCGCACAGAAATACGCCTTGGTTTTCTTCCATCAGCACCAGATAATCGCCGTCAAAATCCATCTTTTCCAATGGCAACAATCGGTTAAACGATTGATTGACCGCCTCGTTGCCGCCCAGTGTGAGCAGATATTCGCGCAAGATGGTGGGGAAGCGGATGTCTAGGTGTTGCTCGGCAGCGGTGATTTCGTCTTCGGGCAGACCGCAGGGGAGGTGGTCAAGGTGATAGAGGGTGGCGATATTTTGCAGATAATTCATGGAGTAATCAGGGGCAGGGGTCGTCTGAAAAACACGCTATTATAAAGGATTAACTTGGTGCTGAACGTCCTTTCAGACGACCCCTTCTTACATTTTCAGCTAAAATACGCGTCATTAAAGGACAAAGCCATGATGACGCCCGAAACCCAGAAACAGCTCAAAATCACCGACGTTTCCGCCAAGAAGCTCGACAAACTCAACCTCCATACCGCATGGGATTTGGTTTTGCATCTGCCGCTGCGTTACGAGGACGAGACGCACATCATGCCGATTAAGGATGCGCCGATCGGCGTGCCGTGTCAGGTCGAGGGCGAAGTCATCCATCAGGAAGTAACGTTCAAACCGCGCAAGCAGCTGATCGTTCAAATTGCCGACGATTCCGGCAGCGTCCTTTTTCTTCGCTTCATCCACTTTTACGCCAGCCATCAGAAGCAGATGGCGGCCGGCAAACGCATCCGCGCCGTGGGCGAAATCAAACACGGGTTTTACGGCGACGAGATGATTCATCCCAAAATCCGCGATGCCGAGGGCAGCGGTTTGGCGGAAAGTCTCACGCCTGTCTATCCGACTGTAAACGGCTTGAACCAACCCACTTTGCGCCGCATCATCCAAACGGCGTTGGACGTTACGCCGCTGCATGACACGCTCCCCGATGCCTTATTGGGTCGTCTGAAACTGCCGCACCTCGCCGAAAGCCTGTGCCTTTTGCATTCGCCGCCGCCCAGTTTCACCCTCCACCAACTTTCAGACGGCGCGCTGCCCGCATGGCAGCGGCTCAAATTCGACGAACTTTTGGCGCAACAGCTTTCCATGCGCTTGGCGCGTCAGAAGCGCGTCAGCGGCACGGCGGCGGCATTGGGCGGCGACGGCACGCTGACCCAAGCCCTGCGCCATGCCTTGCCGTTTGCCCTGACCGATGCCCAAGAAAGAGTCGTGTCCGAAATCCGCCGCGACATGGCGCAAACCCACCCCATGCACCGCCTGCTGCAAGGCGATGTCGGTAGCGGCAAAACCATCGTCGCCGCCTTGTCCGCGCTGACCGCCATCGAATCCGGCGCGCAGGCGGCTGTGATGGCGCCGACCGAAATCCTTGCCGAACAGCATTTCATCAAGTTCAAACAATGGCTTGAGCCGTTGGGTCTCGAAGTCGTCTGGCTTTCCGGCAGCCAGCGCAAAAAAGCCAAAGACGAAGCCAAAGCCAAACTCGCCGACGGCACCGTCAAAATCGCCGTCGGCACGCACGCCCTGTTTTCAGACGACGTCGAGTTCCAAAATCTGGGCTTGGTGATTGTGGACGAACAACACCGCTTCGGCGTCGCCCAACGCCTCGCCCTCAAAAACAAAGGGCGCGACGTCCACCAGCTGATGATGTCCGCCACGCCCATCCCGCGCACGCTTGCCATGAGTTTTTTCGCCGACTTGGACGTGTCCGTCATCGACGAATTGCCGCCCGGGCGCACCCCGATTAAAACCCGCCTCGTCAACAACGTCCGCCGCGCCGAAGTCGAAGGCTTCGTCCTCAACATCTGCCGCAAAGGGCAGCAGGCATACTGGGTCTGCCCGTTGATTGAAGAAAGCGAAACCCTGCAACTGCAAACCGCTACCGAAACCCTCGAGCAGCTTCAGGCGGCATTGCCCGAACTCAACATCGGCTTGGTACACGGGCGCATGAAGGCCGCCGAAAAAGCTGAAGTCATGGCTCAGTTTGCCGCAGGTCGTCTGAATGTATTGGTTGCCACCACCGTCATCGAAGTCGGCGTAGATGTGCCCAACGCCGTCCTGATGGTGATCGAACACGCCGAGCGCATGGGCTTGGCTCAGCTACACCAATTACGCGGACGGGTAGGGCGCGGCGCAGCAGAAAGCGTGTGCGTCCTCCTATTTGCCGAACCCTTGAGCGAACTTGCCAAAGCGCGGCTGAAAGTCATCTACGAACACACCGACGGCTTCGAAATCGCCCGCCAAGACCTCAACATCCGCGGCCCCGGCGAATTTCTCGGCGCGCGCCAAAGCGGCGTCCCCATGCTGCGCTTCGCCAACCTCGAAGAAGACCTGCACCTCTTGGAACAAGCGCGCGAAATCGCTCCGATGCTGATTGAACAAAACCCCGAAATCGTCGAAGCGCATCTGGCAAGGTGGCTTGCCAGCAGGGAAGGGTATTTGGGCGTGTGAGGTCGTCTGAAAAGGCTTCGCCTGCGGATAGAGTGGCTTAACTTTAAACCAGGACGGTGTTGCCTCGCCTTAGCTCAAAGAGAACGATTCTCTAAGGTGCTGAAGCACCAAGTGAATCGGTTCCGTACTATCTGTACTGTCTACGGCTTCGTCGCCTTGTCCTGATTTATGTTAATTCCACTATAAAAGGTCGTCTGAAATCTTTTTCAGACGACCTTTCGGGTTTAATGGAGCACCGGCTTTATTTTGCGCCGAAATTGGGTTGCAGCAGGGCGCAGGGTTGGCGTTCCCTGCGGCTGCGGCGGCTGCGTCCGGCGATGGTGCCGCAGGCGGCGCCGGGATCGGTTTTGTCGGCTTTTGGTGATTTGTCGCCGCGCTCGTTACGTTCATTGCGTTCGCTGCGGTTGTTCCGTTCGGAACGGTTTCTGTCGCTGCCGCGGCTGCGGGTCGATGTGGGTTGGTTGTCCGCGGCGGCATCGCCGTCGACGTCCGCGCCCCACCAGTTCGGCTCGAAACCTTCGATGCGTTCGACTGCCAAGTCGTTGCCGGTCAGCTCTTTGATGGATTCAAACATTTTCTGTTCGGTTTTGTCCATCAGGGAAATGGCGACGCCGTCCGCGCCTGCCCTGCCGGTGCGTCCGATGCGGTGGACGTAGTCTTCGGGCTGGGTCGGCAGTTCGTAGTTGATGACGAAGGGTAGCTCGGCGATGTCCAGGCCGCGTGCGGCAACGTCGGTGGCGACGAGGACGCGCAGGCTGCCTTCTTTGAAGGCGTTGAGGGTTTCGAGGCGGCTTTGCTGGGATTTGTCGCCGTGGATGGATTGGGCGGCAAGGTTGCGGCGCACGAGGTCGCGGGTCACTTGATCGACGCTTTGTTTGGTTTTGCAGAACACGATGACTTGGTTCATCTGCAAATCGACAATCAGCCGCTCTAAGAGGTTGCGTTTTTTGAGCGCGTCAACGGCGATGATGTGCTGCTCGACATTGGCGCTGGTGGTATTTTGCGCGGCGACTTCGACGATTTCGGGCGCGTTCATGAAGTCTTTGGCGAGCTTGCGGATGGGGGGCGCGAAGGTTGCGGAAAAGAGCAGGGTTTGGCGTGGCTTGGGCAGCATCTGCATGATTTTGCGGATGTCGTCGATGAAACCCATATCGAGCATACGGTCGGCTTCGTCGAGGACGACGATTTCGACTTTATTGAGGTTGATGTTTTTCTGTTTGACGTGGTCAAGCAGCCTGCCGACGGTGGCGACGACGACTTCGCAGCCGGCGCGCAGGTCGGCGGTTTGTTTGTCCATGTTGACGCCGCCGAAGAGGACGGTGTGCCGCAACGGCAGGTTTTTAATATAGCCCTGCACGTTTTGGTCGATTTGGTCGGCGAGTTCGCGCGTCGGAGTCAACACCAGCATACGCACGGGGTGCATCGCGGGCGAGGTGCTGGAAGTGGCGTAGCGTTTGAGGCGTTCCAAGCTGGGCAGCATAAAGGCGGCGGTTTTGCCTGTGCCGGTTTGGGCGGCGGCGAGCAAGTCGTGGCCGGCGAGTGCTTTGGGGATGGCGGCAGCTTGGATGGGCGTCGGGTTTTCGTAACCTTGTTCGGTCAGCGCGGAAACGATTTCGCTGCCAAGCCCGAGTGAGGCGAATGGATTCATGGCGGTATCTTTCTGTCCGGACGGGATGCGGAATGCCGCATGGGGTCGTCTGAAACGGGAGGATGTTTTGATTGTGTGTTCGGTAGGATGCCGCCGGCAAAGTGTGCGGCCGGTTTACGGCAAACCGCAGAAGTGGGGATGTGGTCTCTGCGGTATGGAAAGGTAAGCGCGATTATGCCATAAAACCCTTGCGCCGCCCAACGGCAGGCGGTCGGGGTGTTGGGATTGGGCGGTGTTGCCGGAGTGGAAAGGGGATTTTTTACATTGCCATGCCGGCGGCGTTTATGTCCCTTAAATTTTTGAAACCGCTTATCATTTCCTGACGGCATTTACTGTCATAGTTCAAACTTATCAAAACCTTTCATATGTAAATGAAACTAAATTGTACTGATGAGACTCTGTTTTGAGACAGACGCAAATTTGCGCTGTAAACCATCAATCACAATAGGAATATACGACATGAAAACTTTATTGATCGCCGTTGCCGCTGCAAGCCTGATGCTGGGTGCCTGCTCTAGCAGCAAAACTACTGAAGAAGCTAAAACCCCTAGCGTAAGCGTCGAAGAGGCAATCGCTCAATGTCAACAAGCTTCCGGTGCAAACCAAGACCGCGCCGTGTTCGATGCATGTATGAAAGACAAAGGCTACCAACGCAGCGCCGCTGAAGGCGCAGCCGCAGCTGCTGCTTCTGCACCTGCCGCACAATAAGCACAGCTAGGAATTATTGATGTATCACCCGATCTGTTCGGGGTCATACATCAACAATTTCTCGCCATGCTTGTTCCGCCTGATTCCATTCACTCCCGGAAGGTAGGGCGGGCGCAAACGGAAAGGTCGTCTGAAAACTGTTTTCAGACGACCTTTCCGTTTGTTTTATCCGGCGGATTCGGTTATTACAAGGCGCGGTCGAAATACAGCGGCACACCCGATGCTTCGCTCATGCGCAGCAGGTAGTCCATAACCTTCTGCGGCCACTCGACACCGCGCACGACGGTCAGGTTGCGCAATATCGGGAACACCAATATGTCTTCCATGCCGATTTCGCCGTTCAAACCTGCGCCGCCTTCTGTCATCAGCGTTTCCAGTTCCACCAAATCCCCGTTCAGCCGTTGCACATACTGACCGGTTTTCTCCAAATTGGCGGCGAAGCTGCCGATGCTTTTCTCTTTTTTATCCGTGAAATATTTCACCGCTTCCGGCGTTTCAAATTCGGGCAGTCCGAGTTTGATCACGCGCGGCTGGACGAGTTTCAGGTTGTATTCGCCCACCTTGTCCAACCATGCCTGGATTTCGGGGCGGATTTCATCTTTCAGACGACCCTCACGGTCAAGATAGCGGACAACGTCCAAACTCTCGCCCATAAACGAACCGTCTTCTTTTTGCAGGATGGGCACTTGTTTCGCGCCGATCATGCCGATCGGCGTTGCCTCGTCGTCGTTTGCCAGCACAACTTCTTCAACGTCCGCGCCAAACAGCCCCGCCGCCATCCGCGCACGCACGCAAAACGGGCAATGGTCGTAAATATACAGCTTCATCGGATACTCCTTTTCAAGTTCATCAAACGGACGAACCATATCATTTAAGGTCGTCTGAAACAACCCGCTTACAGACAATATAGTGGATTAACTTTAAATCAGGACAAGGCGGCCGAAGCCGCAGACAGTACAGATAGTACGGCACCGATTCACTTGGTGCTTCAGCACCTTAGAGAATCGTTTTCTTTGAGCTAAGGCGAGGTAACGCCGTACTGGTTTAAAGTTAAGCCACTATATCCCGCAAAACAGCCCGCAAATCCCTTTGGCAACCTGTTACAATAAACCTGTTTTTATCGAAACGAAAAGACACCATCATGACCGCCACCAGCCCGATTCAAGACACGCAAAGCGCGACTCCGCAAGAATTGCGCGAATGGTTCGACAGCTACTGCGCCGCGCTGCCGGACAACGATAAAAACCTCATCGGCGCCGCATGGTCGTTGGCAAAGGAACACTATCCCGCCGATGCCGCCACGCCGTATGGCGAACCGCTGCTCGACCATTTGCTCGGCGCGGCGCAGATGGTCAACGAACTCGACCTGCTCTCCGATGCCGTCGCCGCGACCCTGCTTGCCGACATCGGACGCTACGTTCCCGATTGGAACCTCTTGGTTTCCGAACGCTGCAACAGCACCGTCGCCGAGCTGGTCAAAGGTGTGGACGAAGTGCAGAAGCTCACCCACTTCGCCCGCGTGGACAGCCTCGCCACTTCCGAAGAGCGCGCGCAGCAAGCCGAAACCATGCGCAAAATGCTGCTGGCAATGGTTACCGACATCCGCGTCGTGTTGATCAAGCTCGCCATGCGCACCCGCACCATGCAGTTTCTCAGTAATATCCCCGACAGCCCCGAAAAACGCGCCGTCGCCAAAGAAACCCTCGACATCTTCGCCCCGCTCGCCAACCGTTTGGGCGTGTGGCAGCTCAAATGGCAGCTCGAAGACCTCGGCTTCCGCCATCAAGAACCCGAAAAATACCGCGAAATCGCGCTGCTTTTGGACGAAAAACGCACCGAACGCCTCGAATACATCGAAAACTTCCTCAACATCCTGCGCGCGGAGCTTAAAAAATATAACGTCCATTTTGAAGTCGCCGGCCGCCCGAAACACATCTACTCCATTTACAAAAAAATGGTGAAGAAAAAACTCAGCTTCGACGGGTTGTTTGACATCCGCGCCGTGCGGATTCTGGTCGATACCGTTCCCGAGTGTTACACCACGCTGGGTATCGTCCACAGCCTTTGGCAGCCCATTCCCGGCGAGTTCGACGACTACATCGCCAACCCCAAAGGCAACGGCTATAAAAGTTTGCACACCGTCATCGTCGGCCCGGAAGACAAAGGCGTGGAAGTGCAAATCCGCACCTTCGATATGCACCAATTCAACGAATTCGGTGTCGCCGCCCACTGGCGTTATAAAGAGGGCGGCAAAGGCGATTCCGCCTACGAACAGAAAATCGCCTGGTTGCGCCAACTCTTGGACTGGCGCGAAAACATGGCGGAAAGCGGCAAGGAAGACCTCGCCGCCGCCTTCAAAACCGAACTTTTCAACGACACGATTTACGTCCTGACCCCGCACGGCAAAGTCCTCTCCCTGCCCACGGGCGCGACCCCCATCGACTTCGCCTACGCCCTGCACAGCAGCATCGGCGACCGCTGCCGCGGTGCGAAAGTCGAAGGGCAAATCGTGCCGCTGTCCACCCCGCTCGAAAACGGACAGCGCGTCGAAATCATTACCGCCAAAGAAGGGCATCCTTCCGTCAACTGGCTCTACGAAGGCTGGGTCAAATCCAGCAAGGCAATCAGCAAAATCCGCGCCTACATCCGCCAGCAAAACGCCGACACCGTGCGCGAAGAAGGCCGCGTCCAACTCGACAAGCAGCTTGCCAAACTCACGCCCAAGCCCAACCTGCAAGAGCTTGCCGAAAACCTCGGCTACAAAAAACTCGACGACCTCTACACCGCCGTCGGACAGGGCGAAATTTCCAACCGCGCCATCCAGAAAGCCTGCGGCACGCTGAACGAACCGCCGCCCGTACCCGTCAGCGAAACCACCATCGTCAAACAGTCCAAAATCAAAAAAGGCGGCAAAACCGGCGTGCTCATCGACGGTGAAGACGGTCTGATGACCACGCTTGCCAAATGCTGCAAACCCGCGCCGCCCGACGATATTGTCGGCTTCGTTACCCGCGAGCGCGGCATTTCCGTCCACCGCAAAACCTGTCCCTCTTTCCAACACCTCGCCGAACAAGCACCCGAAAAAGTGTTGGACGCAAGCTGGGCGGCATTGCAGGAAGGACAAGTGTTCGCCGTCGATGTCGAAATCCGCGCCCAAGACCGCTCGGGACTTTTGCGCGATGTATCCGATGCGCTCGCCCGCCACAAACTCAACGTTACCGCCGTGCAAACCCAGTCCCGCGATTTGGAAGCCAGCATGAGGTTTACGCTCGAGGTCAAACAAGTCAACGACCTCCCGCGCGTCCTCGCCAGCCTCGGCGACGTCAAAGGCGTCTTGAGCGTCACGCGCTTGTAAGATGGAGCAAAAGGTCGTCTGAAAAACGGATTTCAGGTTTTTCAGACGACCTTTTTGGCGAGTTTGGTATCGTAATCGACATTGGAAATATCTGTTCTGTCCTTCCTGCCTGCGCGGAAATGACGGCAATTTGAGCAGCTTTGCTAAATCGCTGTCTGCCTTTTAAAAACAGCCAAGCTTGTAAATCAAAGGTCGTCTGAAAACTGCAATATGCGGTTTCAGACGACCTTTTGTGTTGCCAAGTTCAAAGCAAGGCTGAACCTAATTTGGGCGAGAATCAGTGATCGACGGTGATGCCTTTGCTTTCCTGCTGTTTCTGTTCGTCCAGTTTCTTTTGCAGCGTGTCGCACGGGGTGTCGCAGTCGCAGACTTTTTTCATGCCCAGCGAGGAGATGCCGCCGCAGCTGCCTTTGATGGTGCGCTTGGAAAAAATGTAGCCGACCGCCATGCCGAGGATGACGAGGAGGAAGAGGCCGAAGGTGAGGAGTAGGGTTTTCATGATGGTGTTCCTGTGGGGATGGATATGAGTCTGTAGATATTAATGGAGTAGTTTTTTAAACGCGCCGGACATTTCGGTATGGTAGCCGTTTTGGTCGCGGATAATCAGGAAAACGGCGAGGTTTTGCTGTTCGGCGAGTTTGAGGGCTTCGGTTTCGCCGAGTACGAAAAGTCCGGTGGACAGGCCGTCTGCGGTGGTGGCGTTGTCGGCGACGACGCTGATGGAGGCGAGGCGGTGCGACAGTGGGCGGCGGGTTTTGGGGTCGATGATGTGGGACAGCCGCCTGCCTTGCGGGTCAACGTGGAAAATGCGGTAGTCGCCGGAAGTGGCGAGGGAGCGGTTGTCGAGGGGGACGACGATTTGGGTGTTGCCGCCTTGGACGATGTTGGGCTGTTCGATGCCGATACGCCAAGGCTCGCCTTGGGCGTTGCGGCCTTTGCCGTGCAGTTCGCCGCCGATTTCGACAAGGTAGTTTTGGATGCCGAGTTTTTCAAGTTCGCCTGCTACTTTGTCCACGCCGAAGCCTTTAGCGATGGAGGAGAGGTCGAGATAGGCTTCGGGTTGGGTTTTGGCGAGCGTGGCTTGTTTGCCGTTTTGCGTGAGGATGATTTTGTCCGTACCGGTTTGGGCGGCGGCTTTGTCGATTTCGGCTTGGGTGGGTTCGCGGGTGATTTCTTTGTTCGGTCCGAAGCCCCAAAGGTTGACGAGCGGGCCGACGGTTACGTCGAGCGCGCCTTGTGTGAGGCGGTTGAGGCGTAAGGCTTCAGCGGTAACGGCGGCGAAATCGGCGGAAACGGGCATGGGTTTGCGGGTCTCGCGCATTTGGTTGAAGCGGCTGATTTCGGAGTTTTCGCGGTAGGTGGACATTTGGCGGTTGACCTCTTCGAGCGCACCGTCAATCTGCTTTTTCACGGCTTCGGGCGCGGGCGGGTTGGGGAGGTCGTCTGAAAGGTATTTGACGGTATAGGTCGTGCCCATCGTTTCGCCCTGAAGCACGGTTTGTTCGGATGTTTTTTTGCCGCACGCGCCCAAGGGCAGGGTAAGGGCGAGGGCGGCGGCAAGGGCGGGAATGGCGGAGGGCAGGTGCATGATAGGGATATTCGGTGTTTTCAGACGACGTATTGTAACGTAAAACGCAGGGGCGCGCGGCTTGCGGGGGAAGGGCTTTTCTGCTAACATCCGCGCTGCATTAAGAGTTGGGAATTCCATGCCAACCTGCTTTTCAGACGGAAAGGTAAGGTGGACGGCTGCAAAGCCGATGTGGTCCGAGAGGGCAATTCAAATCCCCCCGCTTGATGCGGGAATTTTTTTGCCCGTATGTTCTGTACGGGCAGGATTCCGAACCGTTTTATCCAAGTGGGAATATTTATCATTTGGATGGAGCGCAGGTGGAAATTTTGTTATGATTTCCGTTGTGGGATATATGATGAAACAACAGGTCGTCTGAAAGCAGATGGCTTGTTTTTGAAGGAAAATATTGAAATGAGCGAATATCTGTTTACTTCCGAATCGGTTTCCGAAGGCCATCCGGACAAAGTAGCCGACCAAGTGTCCGATGCGATTTTGGATGCGGTTTTGGCGCAAGACCCCAAAGCGCGCGTCGCGGCGGAAACCCTGGTAAACACCGGTTTGTGCGTGTTGGCGGGCGAAATCACCACCACCGCCCATGTGGACTACATCAAGGTCGCACGCGAAACCATCAAACGCATCGGCTACAACTCGTCCGAGCTGGGCTTTGACGCCAACGGCTGCGCGGTCGGCGTGTACTACGACCAGCAATCCCCCGACATCGCCCAAGGCGTGAACGAAGGCGAAGGCATCGACCTGAACCAAGGCGCGGGCGACCAAGGTCTGATGTTCGGCTACGCCTGTGACGAAACCCCGACCCTGATGCCGTTTGCCATCTATTACAGCCACCGCCTGATGCAGCGTCAAAGCGAATTGCGCAAAGACGGCCGCCTGCCGTGGCTGCGTCCCGACGCAAAAGCGCAGTTGACCGTGGTTTATGACAGTGAAACCGGCAAAGTAAAACGCATCGACACCGTCGTCCTGTCCACCCAGCACGACCCTGCCATCAGCCATGAAGAACTGAGCAAAGCCGTGATTGAGCAGATTATCAAGCCCGTTCTGCCGCCCGAAATGCTGACTGCCGAAACCAAATACCTGATCAACCCGACCGGCCGCTTCGTCATCGGCGGCCCGCAAGGCGACTGCGGTCTGACCGGCCGCAAAATCATCGTCGATACCTACGGCGGCGCAGCTCCGCACGGCGGCGGCGCATTCTCCGGCAAAGACCCGTCCAAAGTGGACCGTTCCGCCGCTTACGCCTGCCGTTATGTCGCGAAAAACATCGTTGCCGCAGGTTTGGCAACCCAATGTCAGATTCAGGTTTCCTACGCCATCGGCGTTGCCGAACCGACTTCGATTTCCATCGACACTTTCGGCACAGGCAAAATCAGCGAAGACAAACTGATTGCCTTGGTTCGCGAACATTTCGACCTGCGCCCCAAAGGCATCGTCCAAATGCTCGACCTCTTGCGCCCGATTTACAGTAAATCCGCCGCCTACGGCCATTTTGGCCGCGAAGAGCCTGAATTTACTTGGGAGCGCACAGACAAAGCTGCCGCATTGAAAGCAGCCGCAGGCGTCTAAAAAAGCATAAAGGTCGTCTGAAAGGGAGTTTCAGACGACCTTTGCCGTCCCGAGTCAAAAACTTTTTGGCAAACGAAGTATCATAATGTTTTACAAAAAAAGCAGCGCGGCACTGTGTTTCCTTGCTGCGCCGTCTTTTACCCGTCCACCAATATAGTGGATTAACTTTAAACCAGTACGGCG
>NZ_KV838127.1:30404-33643 GCF_001838645.1 Neisseria sp. HMSC70E02
CTTGTCCTGATTTAAATTTAATCCACTATAAAATAAAACTGAAGGAATACATCATGAAAAAATGGCTGCTGGCTGTTTTGCCCGCCACCGCACTGGCCGCTCCGCCTCAAGGCTTTTATCAAAATTACCAAGACTGGGACATCGCTTGCGACAATACCGGCACATGCCGTCTTGCCGGATATCAGGCGGACGAAACAGAAACGCCGGTTTCCATCTTGTTTACCCGAAAATCGGGGGCGAACGCCGCCGTAGCCGGCGAAGTTTCCCTGCTGCCGTTTAACGACGATGAGCGTCAACTCGCCCGTGTGGCAGCCCGCAGCGAATTGATGCTGAACGGCAAATCACTGGGCAAATTGGCGTTGAACAAAAAAGGCACAGGCAAATTGAGCAGCGCGCAAACCAACGCCTTGCTCGAAGCATTGAAAAAAGAAAGCAAAATCAGCATCCGCGCGGGAAAATATGAATGGCACTTGTCCGACAAAGGCGCGGCGGCGGCAATGTTGAAAGCGGACGAATTCCAAGGTCGTCTGAATACGCCTTCCGCGCTGATACGTAAAGGCAACAGCAGTCAGGCAGTCCTCAGCCCGCAGCCCAAACCCGTCATCCGCTCCGTTGCCGTACCGAAAACAGCAGGCGATATACTGGAACAAGACACACCGCGCCATAGCGCCGTCATGAAGCTGCTGCGCAACAGCAACCGCGTTTCCGAAGGCGACGATAATTACTGTCCTGCCCTGCATAATAAAGAGCAAATGGGTTGGAACCGCAGCCTGTATGTCCATCCGCTCAACGATCGTCAGGTTTTGATTTCGGCCATCTGTATCGGCGGTGCTTATCAAACCAGCGGCTACTATGCCATTGCCGATAAAGAGCTGACCAAAATCGAACAAGTGCTGCCGCCGATGGTATACGGAGGGCACGGCGGATTCGACGAGAAAACAGCCACCCTCAGCGGCAGCTTCAAAGGCCGCGGCATAGGCGACTGCTGGACAAGCAGTGCGGCGGTGTGGGACGGCAAGAGCTTCGTCCGCAGCGAGGAACACACCACCGGCTCGTGCAAAGGCTTTACCGGCGGTGCGTGGTGGCTGCCGATTTTTGATGCCCGCGTCGAGCGTTAAAATACGCCGAATATCGAAACATACGGCAAAAGCCGTTTCAAAAATGCCCGCAAGATTGAGTGATTTTGCGGGCATTTGCTACACGCGGGCGATGTTTGGAAGGGAAAAGGCGCGACAGCAGAATGCCCGTTTTCAGACGACCTTTTTCCTTATACAATACGCTTGGATTTTATATATTCTGATATAAAGGATACGGATTATGTTCGGCAAACAACTCTTTGAAGAAGTCAGCGCAAAAATCAGCGAAACCATCGCCAACAGCCCCGCCAAAGACATGGAGAAAAACGTCAAAGCCATGCTCGGCAGCGCGTTCAACCGTATGGATTTGGTCACGCGCGAAGAATTCGACATCCAGCAGCAGGTTTTGATTAAAACCCGCACCAAATTGGTCGAGCTGGAGGAGCGTCTGGCAAAACTCGAAGCCGCGCAAGAGCCTGAGCAGTCTGCCTTGGAAGCTGCCGAAGCCGCAGCCGAAGAAGCCGTCGCCGAAATCAAACAGCAAACCGAAGCCGGCGAATAAGGTCGTCTGAAACATGTCGCTTGCCTTGGTTTACAGCCGCGCCTTGAGCGGCATGAATGCGCCGTTGGTCGAAGTGGAAGCCCACCTTGCCAACGGCCTGCCTCATTTCAATATCGTCGGATTGCCCGATACCGAAGTCAAAGAAAGCCGCGACCGTGTGCGCGCCGCCATCATCCAAAGCGGTTTCGACTTCCCCGCCAAAAAAATCACCGTCAACCTCGCCCCCGCCGACCTGCCCAAAGAATCGGGACGTTTCGACCTGCCGATTGCGCTGGGCATCCTCGCCGCATCCGGACAAATCGCACCCGAAAAGCTCGCGCAATACGAGTTTGCCGGCGAATTGGCGCTTTCCGGCATGTTGCGCCCCGTACGCGGCGCGTTGGCGATGGCATGGCAGGGTATGCAGGCTGGGCGTTCTTTCGTCTTGCCGCAGGAAAACGCAGAACAAGCCGCCGTGATGCGCGGCATTACCGTTTACGGTGCGCGTTCGTTAGGTGAAGTCGCCGCCCATTTGAACGGCATCGAACCTTTGGCGCAAACCGCCTGCCAAGTCCCGCAGAGGTCGTCTGAAAACGCCAAACTGCCTGACCTCATCGATGTCAAAGGTCAACACACCGCCCGCCTTGCGTTGGAAATCGCCGCCGCGGGCGGACACAGCCTTTTGATGATGGGCCCGCCGGGAACGGGTAAGTCCATGCTTTCCCAACGGCTGCCCGGTATTCTGCCGCCTTTGACCGAAGACGAATTGGTCGAAGTATGGGCGTTGCGTTCGCTCCTGCCCAATCATCAGCAACAACTCGACAGCCACCGTCCTTTCCGCAGCCCGCACCACAGCGCCAGTTCGGCAGCCATGGTCGGCGGCGGTTCCGACCCGCGTCCGGGCGAGATTTCATTGGCTCATCACGGCGTTTTATTTTTGGACGAACTGCCCGAGTTTGACCGCAAAGTTTTGGAAGTTTTGCGCGAACCTTTGGAAAACGGCGAAATCCACATTTCCCGCGCGGCGCGCCAAGCCGTCTATCCCGCCAAATTCCAGCTTGTCGCCGCCATGAACCCGTGTCCTTGCGGTTATCTCGGGCATCCCGTCAAACCCTGCCGCTGCACGCCCGAAAGCGTCGCGCGTTACCGCAGTAAAATTTCCGGCCCGCTGCTCGACCGCATCGATTTGACCATCGAAGTCCCCAGCCTGTCCGCCGCCGAACTGATGCAGCAGGAAGCGGGGGAAAGCAGC
Organism: Neisseria sp. HMSC70E02; assembly: GCF_001838645.1. Lineage (NCBI taxonomy): Bacteria > Pseudomonadati > Pseudomonadota > Betaproteobacteria > Neisseriales > Neisseriaceae > Neisseria > Neisseria sp. HMSC70E02. The sequence continues at coordinate 33,274 of NZ_KV838127.1, forward strand.
GCCGTCGTGTTGGCGCGCGTGATCGCCGCCCGCGACAAACAATACGCGCGGCAGGGCAAAGTGAATGCCGCCTTGAGCGTCAGTGAACTCGACACGTCCGCCCGCATCCAAAAAGAAGCGCAGGAAGCTTTGGGCAGCCTGTTGGAAAAACTCTCCCTCTCCGCCCGCAGCTTCCACCGTATCATGCGCGTGGCGCGTACATTGGCGGATTTGGCGGGCGATGAAGAAGTCGGCAGAAGCCATGTTTTGAAAGCCGTCAGCTTCCGCCGCGCGTTGTAAGGTTTTTCAGACGACCTTGGGTGCTGAAAACGGAAGATTCAAAGTATAGTGGATTAGCTTTAAACCGGTACGGCGTTGCCTCGCCTTAGCT
>NZ_KV838127.1:33743-43844 GCF_001838645.1 Neisseria sp. HMSC70E02
TCCGTACTATCTGTACTGTCTGCGGCTTCGTCGCTTTGTCCTGATTTAAATTTAATCCACTATAAAAGTTTAGACGGGTCGGGTATCTTGCTGGTGTGTCCAATGCGGAGTATTCTGTTCGGGCAAAAGAAGTCCGTCGTCGGTCAATTGTCAGCGCGTCCTAACATCACGGCGGTTTTCGTAAAAACCATGTAAACAAACGGCGCATTTTTGCCCAATATAAAGGATATTGATAAAATGACCCGTCCCTGCCGATGGCAGCAGCAGATTCCTCTGCCGCCAAAAGGTCGTCTGAACGGCATCATCAATATAGGTATCTCATGAATAAGAACACTCAATACGGCAAAGGCCTTTTCGGCTTTTTCTTCGGCCTCATCCTCGCCACCGGCGTGATCGGGGGCATTCTGTATTTTCTGAATCAAGACACCCCGAACGCCTTCAAGGGCGCGACCGAGCCTCAAAAACAGCAAACCGAGCCTGAAATCCTCAAGCCGCAGGAAAAATCCAAACCTGAGTCCAAGCCCGCAACTGAAGAGCAGCCTGTCGTCGTTCCCGTAGAGAAAGAGCGTCCGGCAGAAGAAGCCAAGCCCGAACAGAAACGCAGCGAAGCCGACGACGATGCGGCAGCCAAAGAAAAAGAACGCGCAGACAAAGAAGCGAAAGAAAAGGCAGATAAAGCCAAAGCCGAAAAAGAGCGTGCGGACAAAGAAAAAGCGGAAAAAGAGCGTGCCGTCCATGAAGCAGAAGACGAAGCCCGCGAAGCAGAAAAAGCCCTGCGTGAAGCTGAAAAAGAAGACAAAGAATCTGCCGAACGCGAGTTGAGACAAAAACTCGCCGAGAAAAAGGCAGAGCTTGCGAAAAAACGCGCAGAAAAAGAAAAAGCCGACAAAGAAGCCGCCGATAAAGCCAAAAAGGCAGCCGAGTTGACGGACAAACAAAAAGCGCGCGCCGAACGCAAACTTGCCGAGAAAAAAGCGGCAGAGAAGAAAGCCGCCGAAGCCAAGAAAACCGAAACGGCCAAAACCAACAAACCGACCCCTGAGCAAATCCTGAACAGTGGCAGCATCGAAAAAGCCCGTCAGGAAGCAAATAAAGGCGCGGCGAAAGAAGTGAAGAAAGCCGAAGCGGACAAACAAACCGCTAAAGCTGACAAGGCCAAAGCCGAAGCCAAAACTGCGGAAGGCGGTAAGAAAGTCATCCTGCAAATGGGTTCGTACGCCGACCGCAACAGCGCCGACGCGCAACGTGCCAAACTCGCCATGCTGGGCATTTCGTCCAAAGTAGTCGAGCGCACCAACGGCGACAAAACCGTTTACCGCGTACAAAGCAACAGCATGTCGTCTGAAGCCGCGAAAAACGTTCAGAAAGACTTGCAAAAACACAATATCAACAGCCTGATGCGTTCGGCACAATAAGGAGGCGGCAATGAAACGGACAAGCAAACCGGCAGCCGTCCTCCTCAGCCTCGCGCTTGCCTTTTCCGCAAGCGCGCAGGCTGCGGTCGAAGGCGTGGATTACACGGTTTTGAACAAACCGATTCCACAACGAGACGCATCCAAAATCGAAGTTTTGGAATTTTTCGGCTATTTCTGCATACATTGCCAAAACTTTGATCCCGTCTTGCTGTCATACAGCAAAACTTTCCCGAAAGACGTTTACCTGCGTACCGAACACGTCGTCTGGATGCCTGAAATGTTGGGCTTGGCGCGGGTTGCCGCGGCGGTTAACGCTTCGGGTTTGAAGTATCAGGCAAACCCCGCTATTTTCAAAGCCGTACACGAACAGAAAATCAATTTGGCGGATACCGCCACTTTCAAAAGCTGGGCGGCGGCACAAAAAAGCTTTGACAGCAAAAAACTGATTGCCGCATACGACGCACCCGCCAGCCTCGCAGCCGCTAAAAAAATGCAAAGCCTGACCGAGACTTACCATATCGACGGCACGCCGGACGTCATCGTCGGAGGCAAATATCGGGTCATATTCAGCAGCGATTGGGCGAATGGGCAGAAAATCATAGGCGAACTGATTAATAAAGTTCGCCAAGAGCGTTCCGGCAAAGCCGCGCGCTGACGGAATTTAGCCAGGCAGTTTCGGAATGACCGCAAAAGATAAGGCGGTTTCCGAACTGTCTGTTTGTTTTGGGCGGCGTAAAATCCATAAAAACGATACTGCTGAGGGATGGGGTAAATACCGTCATACCGCAGCAGTTTTCCGATTCTGATACCGCTTCATCCTGAAATCCAGACGGGCAAACGTCGTCTGAAAACCAAAAAGAAAGCAATATGGACATTTTGACCTTATTAAAAGCTCTGCTTATGGGCATTGTGGAAGGCTTGACGGAATTTCTGCCGATTTCAAGTACCGGCCACTTGATTGTATTGGGCGACTTGCTCAATTTCCACAGCAACGGCAAAGTCTTTGAAATCGCCATCCAACTGGGCGCGGTGCTTGCCGTGATTTTTGAATACCGTCAACGTTTCACCTCCGTTTTGTCCGGATTGGGCAAAGACCGTGCCGCCAACCGCTTTGTGCTGAACCTTGCCATCGCATTCGTGCCTGCCGCTTTGATGGGATTTCTGTTTAGAAAACAAATTAAATTATATCTATTTAATCCAAAAACCGTGGCTATCATGCTGGTGTTGGGCGGACTCTTTATTCTGTGGGTCGAAAGACGCCAAAGCAAAGTCAAACCTAAAGTCAAAAGCGTGGATGAAATGCGTCCAATTGACGCGCTTGTGGTCGGCTGCGCCCAAGTTTGCGCACTGGTGCCGGGGACTTCGCGTTCGGGCAGTACGATTATGGGCGGTATGCTGTGGGGCATCGAGCGCAAAGCCGCGACCGAATTTTCTTTCTTCCTCGCCGTGCCGATGATGATTGCCGCCACCGGCTATGATGTATTCAAACATTACGAACTCTTCACGTTGCAGGATATCGGGCTGATTGCCGTCGGTTTTATCGCCGCCTTCTTGGCAGGTTTCTTAGCGATTAAATCGCTGTTAAAATTCGTGTCCAGTAAAAACTACGTTCCGTTTGCCTACTACCGCATCGTCTTCGGCGGATTGATTCTGCTGACTTCGCATATGGGCTGGGTCAAATGGACTGCATGATGTTGAAGTAGGAATAACCTGCCCATGATAAAAGGTCGTCTGAAACCTCGAAAACAAGGTTTCAGACGACCTTTGTTTTATCCGGATACACCATATCGCAATAGATTCAAGCAGCGTAGGTGATTCGTCCTGTCAAATCCAGATGCAGGAATGAAAGTTCTGGATTGTCGGTTTAACGCAGGGGTCGTCTGAAAAACCATCGTTTAAGGTTTTCAGACGACCTTTTGATAAGAACTTCAGACAGGGTTATTCGATGATTTCGGTGAATACGACGGTTTTGCCGCCGCGGGTAAGCGTGGCGAAGCCGTCCTGAAGCTGCCATATTGTGCTTGCGTTACGGTATTCCGTGGTTTTGGTCATCGAATGGGTTTGCGTCAGTTTTTCGACCGTACTTCCCTGACGCAGTTCGACCGTCATCGGGCTGTTGCTGTTGACGTAGATGGCGGAGATGCGGCTGCCGTCGGCGGCTTGGTAGCGGATGGCGTTGTTTTGCGCTTCAGCGACGACGGCGAGAGGGGCATCGGGGCGGACGGCTTTATACGAACCGCAGGCGGTACACAGTCCGAGCAACAGCAGGAGGGCGTATCTCTTCATAGCGTCTCAATAATGGTGGTGGGGAATGTGGCCTTCGAGATGGTAACGCGTTCCGCAGTAGGGGCATTCGATGTCGCTGTCGGACTGAATCGGGAGGAAGACGCGCGGATGACCGTTCCAAGTTTCGTGGTTGGGGCCGGAGCAGTGCAGCGGCAGGTCTTTGGGGTAGATAATGACGGTTTCGGTGTTTGCGTTCATGATTTTTCCTTGGTAAGTCCGACCTTATTGTACGATATATCGCCTTCTTGTGCAGCGTAAAAGGTCGTCTGAAAAGAAGTTTTGATTTAATAATGCTTTGGTTATAATGCAGTTTTTATAAATCAGCTTTAAATCCACTTTATTTCAAACGGGCTTTAACATGACGACACTTTTCCGGCAGGATGATTTGGACCCTCAAGACGCCGCAGAATTTCTCTACACATTGAGCGCGGCGTATTTGGATTATACGGATGCGGCAGGCGATGAGGAAATGCGGTGTTTGAACGAAGAGCAGCACACGCTGACGGCTTACTGTTATTTGGACAGCCAAGTGCAGGAGGGCGGTTTTGTGCAACTGATTGCGGCGGGTTACGGCGAATATGTGTTCCATAACCCCGTCGCCGACAGCCTGCGCCGCTGGCGGATTAAACCGACACCTAAGATTTTGGATAAGGCGAAGGCTTTATACGAGCGGGACGGCGCAAAAATCGAGGAAATGGCGGACAGCGGGGCATCTTTGGACGCGATTCGTGCCGAGTTTCCCGATTTTGAGGAATTGGACGGCGAATATTACGAAATCGCGGATGACGATATGGCGGCGGCTGTGGCATATGTGTTGGCAAATTGGGAGAAGTTTACGGAGATCGCGGATTGAGTGAACGTTATAGTGGATTAACTTTAAACCAGTACGGCGTTACCTCTCCTTACCGTACTACCTGTACTGTCTGCGGCTTTGTCGCCTTGTCCTGATTTATGTTAATTCCACTATAAGAAATATTGAACGGATTTCCCTGTTTGGGAGGTCGATAGCAAAAGGTCGTCTGAAAACCTGATTCGGTTTTCAGACGACCTTTTTTCAGACGACCTTAAGCGTAATGCCGTTCTTCGCCTTTGCCGTCCACATTTTCGGCGCAGCGTTTGCAGATGGTTTCGTGGCCTGCGACTGTGCCGATATCGTGGGTGTAGTGCCAGCAGCGTTCGCATTTTTCGCCGTCGCTGGCTTTGGCGGTAACGGCGAGTTCGCTGCCGGTTTTGACTTCGACTTTGGACACCAAGAGGGCAAAGCGCAATTCTTCGCCCAAGGCGTTCAGGTAGTCGGCGGTGGCTTCCGGTGCGGTGATTTCGGCTTCTGCCTGCAATGACGAGCCGACGGTTTTGTCGGCGCGCAAAGGTTCGATGGCGGCGGTTACGGCTTCGCGGGCTTCGCGGACTGCCGTCCATTTTTTCACCAGTTCGGCTTCGGCTTTTTCGTTGATGGGTGGGAACTCGTGCCAAGTGTGGAAGAGGACGCTGTCTTCTTCGCCGCCGCCGATGATGTCCCATGCTTCTTCGCCGGTGAAGCACAAAATCGGTGCAATCAAAAGAACCAGACTGCGCGTAATGTGGTACAGGGCGGTTTGCGCGCTGCGGCGGGCGTGGCTGTCGGCTTTTGTGGTGTAGAGGCGGTCTTTCAGGATGTCGAGGTAGAACGCGCCCAAGTCTTCCGAGCAGAAGGCGACGATGTCTTTTACGGCGAAGTGGAAGGCATAGCGCGGGTAGAAGTCGCCCGCCAAACGCTCTTGCAGCTGGCGCGCCAACACTAAGGCGTAGCGGTCGATTTCGACCATGTCCGCCTGCGGTACGGTGTGTTCGAACGGGTCGAAATCGCTGAGGTTGGCAAACAGGAAGCTCAAGGTGTTGCGGATGCGGCGGTAGCTTTCGGTTACGCGTTTGAGGATTTCTTTGGAAATTGCCAATTCGCCGCTGTAATCGGTGGATGCTGCCCACAGGCGCAGGATGTCGGCGCCGAACTCGTTATAGACTTCTTGCGGCGCGACGACGTTGCCGATGGATTTCGACATTTTGCGGCCGTTTTGGTCAACCACGAAACCGTGGGTCAGAAGCTGTTTGTACGGGGCGCGTCCCATAGATGAGGCGCAGCCGGTCAGCATGGAGGATTGGAACCAGCCGCGGTGTTGGTCGCTGCCTTCAAGGTAGAGGTCGGCGGGCCAGTCCAATTCTTCGCGCTGTTTCAAGACGGAATAATGGGTCGAGCCGGAGTCGAACCATACGTCCATCGTGTCGGAAAGTTTGTCGTAGTTTTCGCAATCTTCCGCGCTCAACAATTCGCTTTTATCGAGTGAGAACCATGCCTCGATGCCTTTTTCTTCGATTTTCAGGGCGATTTTTTCCAAAAGCTCGGCGGAGTTCGGATGCAGTTCGCCCGTTTCTTTGTGGACGAAGAAGGTCATCGGCGTGCCCCAGTAGCGTTGGCGCGAAACAACCCAGTCGGGGCGGCCTTCGATCATGGCTTCGAGGCGTGCGCGACCCCAAGACGGGAAGAATTCGGTGTCGTCCACGGCTTTGATGGCTTTGTCGCGCAGGGTTTTGCCGTCGCTTCCGGCTTTGTCCATGCCGATAAACCATTGGCCTGTCGCGCGGTAAATCAGCGGGGTTTTGTGGCGCCAGCAGTGGGCGTAGCTGTGTTCGATTTTGCTGCTGGCCAAGAGGTTACCGGTTTCTTCCAGCCATTGCAGGATGACGGGATTCGCTTCCCAAACGCTCATGCCTGCGACGCGCGGCGTTTCACTGATGTATTTGCCTTCGGCGTTGACGGGGTTGTAAAGCTCGATGCCGTATTTGTTGCAGACGGCGTAGTCTTCCAAACCGTGTGCGGGGGCGGTGTGCACCAAACCCGTACCGGCGTCGGTGGTAACGTGTTCGCCGTTGAGCATGAGAATATCGCGTTCGAGGAACGGATGATTCATGTGCAGGTTTTCCAGCTTGTCGCCGGTGGTTTCGGCGAGGACGCTGAGGTCGTCTGAAGCAAAACCGTAGCGTTTGAGCGCGTCTTCTGCCAAATCTTTCGCCAGCACCAATTTGCCTTTGGGCGTATCGATTAATTGATACACCACGTCCGCACCCGCAGACACGGCTTGACTCGCGGGCAACGTCCAAGGCGTGGTCGTCCAGATGACGGCAAACGCTTTGCCCTCGATGCCTGCCAAACCGAATGCGGCGGCAAGCGCGGCGGTGTCTTTAAACGGATAGGCAACGTCAATCGCAGGTGATACTTTGTCTTTGTATTCCACTTCCGCTTCCGCCAGCGAAGAACCGCAGTCCAAGCAGAACTGAACCGGTTTCGCGCCGCGGTAGAGATAGCCTGATTTGTAGATTTCGCCGAGCATGCACACGGTATCGGCTTCAGTTTTGAAATCCATGGTCAGGTAGGGGTTGTCCCAGTCGCCCAACACGCCCAGACGGATGAAGTCTTTTTTCTGGCGGGCAACCTGTTCGGCGGCATATTCGCGGCACAATTCGCGGAAACGTGCTTTGGGCATATCTTTGCCGTGCAGCTTTTCCACCATCACTTCGATGGGAAGACCGTGGCAGTCCCAGCCCGGCACATAAGGCGCGTCGAAACCGGCTTGGGTTTTGCTGCGGATAATGATGTCTTTGAGGATTTTGTTGACGGCATGACCGATGTGGATGTCGCCGTTGGCATACGGCGGGCCGTCGTGCAGGATGAATTTCGGACGGCCTTTGGCGATTTCGCGCAGTTTTTGATAGCGTTTGTGCTCGTACCAGCTTTTCAGCCACGCAGGCTCGCGCTTGGCGAGGTTGCCGCGCATCGGAAACGGGCTTTCGAGCAGGTTTACGGTTTTGCTGTAATCGGTCATGTTGTGATTCTCTATGGTTTCGGTATTTCGGTTTCAGACGACGTTTCGCTAAGGTCGTCTGAAAAAATGCAAAGGGCTATTGTAGCCGAATTGTATTGTTTTTATAAGGGGTTTGGGTATGCGGGATGGCGGCGGACAAAGAGAAAGGTCGTCTGAAAACTTGTTTTGTCGAAATGTGACCTATCTGTTTTCAGACGACCTTCCTTATACCTGTTTACACGCTTTCTTCACAACAAACCTTCCGCTTTGACCCACGCCAAAATATCGGCTTCTACGGCTTCGGGCGAACCGGGGTTGTCGATTTTGACGCCGTATTCGTCTGCGCCGAGTTCTTCCAGAATTTCCAGTTGCGAATCCAGCATCCCCGCCTTCATGTAATGCCCTTGGCGCGCCATCATGCGCTCGAGGTTGATGGCTTGCGGCGGTGTCAGGTGGATGAAGGCGGTTTTGCCTTGTGCGCCGCGCAGGATGTCGCGGTATTGGCGTTTCAAGGCGGAGCAGGTAACGATGGTGTACGCCGCGCCGCTTTGTGCCTGTTCCGTCATCCAGTCGCGCAGGTTTCGCAGCCACGGATAGCGGTCTTCGTCGGTCAGCGGAATGCCCGCGCCCATTTTGTCGCGATTGGCTTGGGTGTGGAAATCGTCGCCTTCGGCGTAGGGGCATTGGTTGAGGTGTTTTTGCAGGGACAGGGCGGCGGTGGTTTTACCGCAGCCGCAAACGCCCATCATCACAAAATGCGTCGTCATGTTCTCTTCCTTTGTTGGATTTGAAAGATATAAGGTCGGCAGACGGTTTAGAGTGTCTCAAAACCGTTTTCAGACGACCTCAAACCACGGCAAACAGCAGTGCCGACACTGAAAAGCCGATGGCGGCAATCAGCGTTTGGTTGACCGTCCATGTTTTGAGCGTGGTCGGTACGTCCATATCCAAAAGGCGGCCGACCAGCCAGAAGCCCGAGTCGTTGAAGTGGCTGCAGCCGACCGAGCCTGCCGCGGTTGCCAAAACGACGCAGGCGAGTTGCCAATCGTTGAAGCCTGCGGCGGCAACGGCGGGCGCCATCAATGCGGCGGCGGTGGTCAGCGCGACGGTTGCCGAACCTTGCGCGATACGCAGCGCCAATGCCACCAAGAAGCAGCCCAGCAATACGGGTATGCCCAAATCCGCCATGCTGTCCGCCAACGCCTGACCGATGCCCGATGCGCGCAACACGCCGCCGAACATCCCGCCCGCGCCGGTAATCAGAATGACCGAACAAACGGGGGCGAGTGCGCCGTCCACCGTTTTCTCCAGCGCGCTTGCTTTTTCGCCGCGTTTGCTGCCCAAAACATAAAGTGCCACCAAAACCGAAATCAGCAGCGCGACAGGGGTCGAACCGATCATGCGCGCCACCTGTACCCAATGTTCGTCTGCGCTGACGACTTTTTCACTGATTAAGGTGGACAGCCCTGTGTTCATAAAAATCAAAAGCATAGGAATCAGCATAATGCCAACCACGGTCGAAGCCTTGGCAGGCGTTTGCGGCCGGTCGTTGTCCACCGCGCCGCCGCTGAGCAAATCGGGAACGGGAACGCGGATGGTGCGTCCTAAAACCTTCCCAAGCAGATAACCGCTGACATACCAAGTGAACATGGCGACGGGCAATCCCAAAATCAGCACCTGCCCAATGTTCGCCGAATAAAATTCCGAAGCCGCAATCGGACCGGGGTGGGGCGGCAGGAAAACGTGCATCACCGAAAACGCGCCGATAGACGCCAGAGCATAAAGCAATACGTCCTGCTTCATGCGCCGCGCCGTCGCGAAGACAATCGGCAGCATCACCACCAATCCCGCATCAAAGAAAATCGGGAAACCGAAAATCAGCGACGCCACGCCCAAGGCAAACGGCGCGCGTTTTTCACCGAACATCCGAATCAGCGCATCCGCCAGCGACTGCGCCCCACCCGAAGTTTCCACCAGCCGCCCGAGCATCGCGCCCAAACCGACCAGCAAAGCCACGCTGCCGAGCGTACCGCCGAAGTTTTTCAACAGAACGTCGTTCACAATCTTATCCATCGGCAGCCCCGTCGCCACCGCCGTCAGCAGGCTCACCGACACCAGCGTCAACAGCGCATGAACACGCAGTTTCACAATCAACAGCAAAATCAGCACAATCGCCATCGCCGCAATACCCAGCAGCCAGCCCGCGCTCAAAGTCTGAGTCCAACCATCCATTTTGAAGCCTTTCTTTGTAATCAGAATACAAGGTAGTTAATGTTTTTCAAACGTATTAAATGAACCATAGCACGATTTGCAACGGGGCAGTATGGCGGATTTTTGAGGCTATAAGCGTTTAATTTTTTGATGAATTTTAATGATGAATGAGAGATAAAATGGAGGACGGAAAAGACAAGGTCGGATGAGGTGTCCGATAAGGTGGAGAGGTCGTCTGAAACTTTCAGACGACCTTAAGTTGGGAAAAATCCGATATGTGGGTTGGGACGTATTCAAGGATGTGGGTTTGTATAGTGGCTTAACTTTAAACCAGTACGGTGTTGCCTCGCCTT
>NZ_KV838127.1:43944-48225 GCF_001838645.1 Neisseria sp. HMSC70E02
CTTGTCCTGATTTAAATTTAATCCACTATATTTAATCTTTGGAGGTGTTTTTCTTTTTGTTTTTATAGATTATGTATTTTGAGAACATGAAATGCATCAAAATGACCACAAGGATGGCTTTGATACTGTCGGGAAGGAAATGGTCATCACCAAGGAAATATTTAGGATCAATAACATAGAAGCTCAAGACAAAATTTACGGCGGTAACGATGAAGCTGGATGCAAAGCAGCTGATACAGAATACTTTCCAGTGTCGTCTGCCAAACTTAGCCAGTAATCGTAAATTCCTTTTGTAATTTTCCCAAAACTTTTTCATATCGGCATCCTTGTGTTTGCTTTTTATAGTGGATTAACTTTAAATCAGGACAAGGCGCCGAAGCCGCAGACAGTACAGATAGTACGGCACCGATTCACTTGGTGCTTCAGCACCTTAGAGAATCGTTTTCTTTGAGCTAAGGCGAGGTAACGCCGTACTGGTTTAAAGTTAAGCCACTATATATTGACAGCGACGGGATGTATTAGTTGTTTTTGGAATGATTTTATAAGGTATAAATTTGCGGCAAAAGGTCGTCTGAAAACTTTTCAGACGACCTTTTTTCATCACATCAACCTTACCATCAAGCCGCGTTGTCGAAGCCGCTGTGGCGCAGCAGTGCGTCTATGCTCGGTTCGCGTCCGCGGAAGGCTTTGAAGGATTCCGCTGCGCTGCGGGAGCCGCCGACGGCGAGGATTTCTTGCCAGAAGCGTTTGCCTGTGGCGGCGACGTCGCCGCTTTCTTCAAAGGCGGCGTAGGCGTCGGCGCTGAGGACTTCGGCCCATGCGTAGCTGTAATAGCCTGCGGAGTAGCCGCCGGCGAAGATGTGGCCGAAGCTCAAGGCGAAGCGGTTGTATTCGGGCGGTTGGATGACGGCGACTTCTTTGCGCACGCTGTCTAAAACCCGCGGCCAGTTTTTCAGACGACCTTCGTCGTCTTCGCTGTAAATGGTCATGTCGAAAAGGGCGAATTCCATCTGGCGGACGAGGAACATGCCGCGTTGGAAGTTTTTGGCGGCAAGCATTTTGTCGAAGAGTTCTTTCGGCAGGGGCTCGCCGGTTTCTTCGTGGGCGGACATTTGTGCCAAGACGTCGTATTCCCAGACGAAGTTTTCCATAAACTGGCTGGGCAGCTCGACTGCGTCCCACTCGACGCCGTTGATGCCGGATACGCCCAGTTCGTCCACTTGGGTGAGCAGGTGGTGCAGGCCGTGGCCGGTTTCGTGGAAGAGGGTGAGGATTTCGTCATGGCTTAGGCGGGCCTCTTTGCCGCCAACGGGCGGGGTGAAGTTGCAGACGAGGTAGGCGGTAGGCAGTTGCAGCGTGCCGTCGGCGAAGCGGCGGCGGCCTTTGTAGTCGTTCATCCACGCGCCGCCGCGTTTGCCTTCGCGGGCGTAGAGGTCCATATAGACGCCGCCTATGGTTTTGCCGTTTTGCTCCAGCTCGAAGTAGCGCACGTCTTTGTGCCAGACGGGAACGGTTTTTTCGGCAAATCCGATACCGTAGAGTTTTTTGATTTGGGCGAACAGGCCTGCCAAAACTTTGCCGACGGGGAAGTATTTTTTGACTTCGGTTTCGCTGAATGCGTATTTGGCTTCGCGCAGTTTTTCGCTGGCGTAGCTCAAATCCCACGGCTGCGGGTCGGCGAGGTTCAGGCGTTCGCGGGCGAAGGTTTTGACTTCGGCGAGGTCTTTTTCGGCGTAGGGTTTGGCGCGGCGGGCGAGGTCGTGCAGGAAGGTGAGGACTTGTTCGGGCGTGTCCGCCATTTTGGTTGCCAAAGACAGCTCGGCGTAGTTTTTGAAGCCGAGCAATTTGGCGGTTTGCAGGGCGTTTTCGAGGGTGCGGTCGATGTTGGCGGTGTTGTCGAATTTGCCGTCGTCTGAAAGTTCGCTGGCGCGGGTAACGTAGGCGCGGTAGATTTGTTCGCGCAATTCTCGGTTGTCGGCGTATTGGATGACGGCGAGGTAGTGCGGAATCTGCAAACCGATTTTGTAGCCTGTTTTGCCTTCGCTTTGCGCGGCGGCGGCAAACATGGCGAGCGAGTCTTCGGGGATGCCGGCAAGCGGTGCGGCGTCGTCGAAGTAGAGGGCGAAGGCGTCGGTCGCGTCTAAGACGTTTTGCGAGAATTTGGCGGAGAGTTGCGCGCCTTCGGTTTGCAGTTTCGCCAGTTCTGCCTGCTGTTCGGGCGGCAATTCTGCGCCGCTGAGGACGAAATCGCGCAGGTCGTGGTTGAGCTTGGTTTGCTGTGCGGGGGAGAGAGTGGCGAATTCGGGGGAATTTTTGATGGTTTTGAAGCGGTTGTACAGCTCGATGTCTTGTCCGATTCCGGTGAAGAAGACGGTGATTTCGGGCATCAGTTCGTTATAGACGGCGCGCAGTTCGGGTGTGTCGACCACAGAGTTGAGGTGCGACACCACGCCCCAAATCCTGCCGACGCGTTCGGTGATGTCGGTCAGACGCTCGACGGTGTTTGCCCAGTCGGTGTGCGTTTGGGCTTTGACTTCGGCAATCTGCGCGCGCGCTTCGGCGATGGCGGTTTGCAGGGCGGGTTTGATGTCGGCGGTTTGGATTTGGTCGAAACGGGGTTCTTCGCCCAAATGGAGCAGTACGTTGTTGGTCATGGATGGGATTCCTTTGTGTGGGTGGCGGGTTCGGACGGAGGTCGTCTGAAAAATGGCTGCCGCCTGAGTCAATGGGAAAATGGGGATAATGTGTGTCTGGGGTTTAGGTTTGCCGTTCGGGCGAACCGATTGTGTTTTCAGACGACCTGTTTGGATTCGGGGTCGTCTGAAAACGACGGGGCAAACGATAGGGGAGATATAGTGCCATCACGTCAGGCTTAAAGCGTCTTTCCCTGTTTTTACGCTATTCTGCGCCGCGCGGGTTGGATTTGAGCGGGGCGGCGAGGTCGAGGCTCATCGGTGTGCCGGCGGGGGCGAACACGGCTTGTGCGATATTGGTTTGCAACGAATCGGCAAACGCGCCGCGGTAGATTTTCGCGCCTTGGTGGGTCAGGTTGGATTGGACATCGACATAAACTTCGCCGCCGATTTGCTGCCACAGGCGGCAGAACGTGTAGTCTTCGGAAAGGTAGCGTTTGCTTTCGGGATCGACCATGCAGTCGAAGAAGCGGTAGTGCAGCCCTTTGTCTTCGCGCTTGTAGTCGCTGTCGGAGATGTAGTTCAGCTCGGGGTAGGCGGCCATCATTTTTTCGAACACGCTGCGTTTGATGACCATGAATCCGGTCGGCGCGTCATCGACTTTCATAAAGCCTTCTTCATCGACGCGCAGGACGATTTCGCCGTTTTCGTTTTTATCGCCTGTGTTGACGGTGTAGGCGGTGTACATCCGCTCGAAATCCGCTTGGGTCGTGCCGGCAGGAACGCCTTCGTCAGGCCAGTTTTCCCGTTTCAGCGGATAAATGCCGGCGACGACGTCTTTATCCGCCAGCAGCAGGCGGTAGAACGCTTCGGCGGAAAAACCGATGTCGGAGTCTATCCAAAAGAGGTGCGTCCATTCTTGGTTTTCCAAAAAGGTCGCCACGCAATTATTGCGCGCGCGGGTAATCAGGCTCTCGCCACGCTGCATCATTACTTGCAGCGGCCAGCCGTTTTGTGCGCTGGTGTTGACGATGTTGAGCAGCGAAAGGACGTAATTGTGAAAATATTTCCCGTCGTGGCTGGGGGTCATGATGACGGGGTACATTTGCGTAAGGGCGGATTCGGGCAACATAGTATTTTCCTGATTATTAATAGATTATGGGGTTAAGCTTGAGGGTTTAGCAGGCGGTATTGTACGCGCAAAAACTCATCCAACACCGCCTGCTGGATTTCTAAACGCTTCGCCACGGGCGAGGCATAGCGCACGATGATAAGGTACACCTTGTCGTCATGCGGCACGCGGGTTACGCGCGGCTGGGCGGCAGGGGTAATGAACAGCTTCTCCGCCTGCACGTTTTCCAAATGCCGCTGGATGGCGGGTACATAAGGTTGGCACAAAGGCTCCAATACGGCTTTCAGACGACCTACAATCACATCCGAATCCAAATGAATCGGCACGGGAATTTCCACCGTATGAATCACATAATCGCCCAAGATATTGTCGCGGCGGACGGAGTGGTTCAAAAGCAGGCTGTTGGGAAACGACAGAGTCTTGCCCGAAAGCTGACCGACCAGCGGGTTCGGGCCGATCTGCATCATCAACGTGTTCAAAAGATTATAGTCAATTAAAATCAAAATAGGACAGTAA
>NZ_KV838128.1:0-1668 GCF_001838645.1 Neisseria sp. HMSC70E02
CGCATGATTTAAGCGGGAACGACCTAGAAAACCACACCCGCTTCGTTTGGGATGGCAGCCATCTGCTGCAAGAAATCCACCCGGACGGCAGGTATACCTATATCTACACCGACCAAGACTCCTACGAGCCTTTGGCGCAAGTCCGAAACTGGACAAACGAAGACGGCGAAAACCGCCAACAGACCCGCTACTTCCACTGCGACCAAATCGGCATCCCGCGCGAGATGACCGATAAAGACGGCAACCTCTTATGGTTCGGCAACTACACCGGCTGGGGTCGTCTGAAAGAGGAAACCAAGGTAACGCAAACGGCGCACCAACCCTTCCGCCTGCAGAACCAGTACTGCGACGAGGAGACGGGGCTGCATTACAACTTCTTCCGGTATTACGAACCTGATGCGGGGCGGTTTGTGAATCAGGATCCGATTAGATTGATGGGTGGAGAGAATTTATATAGATTTGCACCAAATACTGGTTCATGGATTGATCCGAGTGGTAATTTGCCAATACTAATTGGAATAGCATTGGGTGCTTTTTTAGGGGCTGCTACTGATATTGGTATCCAAGCCATTGTAAATCATTTTTCCGATAAACCATTAGATTGTATCAATTGGAATTCAGTAGCTGTAAGTGCAGTAATAGGTGGAATTATCCCTACTATTCCTGGGGCTGCTTCTGCCGGCAAATGCTTATGGAAAAACGGAACAAATGGTGTGGATTTCATAATAAATAAATTTGCAATTAATAGGTTAGGTAAGAAATATGCTGAATTATTTGGAAAAGTAGGTGCGAAAACAGAACGCAAGAAGATAGGAAGAAAACTTGGACAAGCTACGAATGCTGCTACTAACAATTTATCTGACATCAAAAAATATTCTGGTATTGGAGCTGTAGTTCTCTCTATTAACCAAATAGCTAAAGCAATTTTTGGTGGAGAGAAAAAAAGCGTGTTTAGTGATTCTCCGTGTGACTGAGGGGATATTGAATATGTTAAATGAGCTTAAAAAATTTATTCAAAAGTATTGGGTAAGTATTTTAATTTCATCTATTTTCTTTTGGTTATGGATGGTCTATTATGGGGATAACTCAATAGTCAAGTTAGTCGTATTTCCAATTATCTCTTTCTTTCTAGTTATTTTATTTCATTTGGAATTAGAAAGAAAAAATATTAAATATCTATCTATAATTCAAATGTTAATTGGGATGTTGCTAGGATTAGCTATACAAATCAAAAGGGAAAATTTTATGCTGGTTGAAGGATTAATATTTGGAGGAATCTGGGGGTTGACAACGCCTATTTGGGTAAAAATATTTTTGTTTTTAAGACAAAAAATAGGAGATTATGTATAAATACAGATATAGTTTTGATTGTGACTAAACAGCAAGCCGTACACCATATGAAACCTCCAATCCCGACGTAGGGTGTGTGCGGTACGCACGCACACGGGTTCTGCTTTTCAGACGATCCCATCCCCCAACAGGAGTAAGCCGCCATGGCATTCAATAAAATCGCCCGTAAAAGCAGTGACTTCAATGTCGTCTTTATCCTCCCCGATTTCTGTTGGGCGCCCCCTCCTGCTCCTCCTATCACACCCATCCCCTTCCCGCTCTTCGCCGATCTGGGCGGTGCCAAGACCGTCGCCAAAGACGTCCGCCTCAACCGCAAGC
>NZ_KV838129.1:0-2488 GCF_001838645.1 Neisseria sp. HMSC70E02
GCGTTTGAACTCGGTAATCCGCAGCGGGGTTTGGTTGTCGAGGTCATCTGAAAGCGGGGATGCGTCTTTTTTGGGGAGGGGCTGTCCGCCCAGTTGCGCCATCAGTTTGGCGGCGAGGGAGGCGTCGTCACCGAATTCGCGCTGCTCGACCAGTTCGTTGCCGGCGTTGTAGCGGTAGCCGGTCAGCTTATGGTCGAAGCCGCTTTCGGCAATCAGGCGGTCGAGGACGTCGTAGGCAAAGCGGTAGCGCGCACCGTTTTCATTGGTGAGGCCGACTAAGCGGCGGGCTTTGTCGTAATGGTAGCCGAAGGTGTGTCCCAAGGCATTGGTGCGCCGGGTCGGCAGACCGTTCTGGCCGTATTCGTAGGCGATTTTGGCTTAGATTGTTACGAAATAAATATTTCAGACGACCTCGAAAAAGGATTGAGGTCGTCTGAAAGGCAGAAACTGCGTGTGTACCGGATACAAGCTGCCTACGCAGGCTACGGTTTGCTACGAATATTACCGTAATTGCTTAATAAAACATTTATAAACTCCTCTCCAAACTCTCTTATTAATAATTTATCCATAGCCTTAAATCTTTCAATGTCTACGAACCAATCTCGATCCATCATATTGAATAACCTTATAGATTCTTTTTTTGAACTTTGAAATGCAAAAACACCCCAATTAATAGGTATATCCTGAACCGCAACCCAATTTAAATCAGTATCTGCCATAATAATTCCATTATCATCATTATCATCCACATAACCTATTATTCTTTTTATATATTTTAATAAATTATCATGCTTAAGAATCCAGTTCTCTACAATAATATTAAAATCATAATCAAAAACATTAACTTGTTTATTAAAGCCACCTAAATCTAACAAGTCAGAAAAATATTCAAGAAACTCTGACTCCATTCCAAGCCCAAAATCAAAGAACAAAAAAGTATCATAATTTGGTATTAAAAAATTGTTAGGTAAACACAAATTCCGTCCAATAAAAATATTATTTATTTTTTTCATAAACATTTCCTTTGTAACTAATTTTAATTTGCTGTCTTAATCCATTGCGGAAAACCATTGCTGATGACCGACCACTTTCCATCCATACCTCTTCATGTATTTTGGGGATAAGAATTGTAGGCAAGGTCGTCTGAAAATTGATTTCAGACGACCTTGCTGAGACCTTTGCAATAACATAGGTTACTAAAATTTTATGCTCAATCTCATTTTCAAAATGCAAAACCTTTCTGATTTTTCCTACTTTTTGCTCAATATTAGGAAGGTTTTAGTCAATTGAAATTTTTTGGCGCATTTTTATGCGTCAAATTTCGTTAACAGACTATTTTTGCAAAGGTCTCTTGCTGTTTTTGTTGGGTCTAGACCTAACCTACGCTTACTGAACGACGACGACTAGTTTAAATTGTCAAGTAAAGGAAACCCAAGATTTTTATCTCCATTCCAAGATAAATTTTCTTTTTTCCAATAATCAGAGTGAGACAGAATAACACCAAGTTTAATCATTGCTAAATAAATGGCTTGTAACATATCTTCACCAATTACTCTACCCTCATCTAAATAATCATACTTGCTTATTTTGTATCGACAAATATATGCTTTGTATTCGTCAGAAAAAAAAGGTTGATATATGGTAATTTCGACAGACTCCCCATTTTCTGTATGTAATTTTCTGTATCCTATGATTCCATGCATAATTTCATCCTTTTATTGTGTCGCAAATGTTCCGCCTATGGCGCTTAATGCACATACTCCCTCACCTCCTAAAACACAAAAAGCAACTACTCCTGTTCCAATTAAAATTGGAACAATATATTCATTCCAATGACTTTCTTTATATGTGACTAATGGAGGCATAGGTCTATTTGATATACAAGCCCCGTAACGTTCTTGAACACTTGCCCAGCATCTACTTCTTCGGGCTTTATCCTTTTCAGGTATTTGTCTACACGTTGCCTCATCTATTTCAGCTTGCTTATCGCATTCAGCCCGTTTTGCATCTGAACATTTTGGTAATAGTCCCCAAGTATCAGTCCATTTTAGAGTATTAGGTGCAAACTGGTACGAATTGCTTCCGCCCCACAACCCAATCGGATCCTGATTCACAAACCGCCCCGCATCAGACTCATAATACCTGAAGAAGTTGTAATGTAGTCCCGTCTCGGGGTCAGCGTACTGGTTTTGCAGGCGGAAGGGTTGGTATGCACTATCCGTTACCTTGATTTCCTCTTTCAGACGACCCCAGCCGGTGTAGTTGCCGAACCATAAGAGGTTGCCGTCTTTATCGGTCATCTCACGCGGGATACCGATTTGGTCGCAGTGGAAGTAGCGGGTTTGTTGGCAGTTTTCGCCGTCTGCGGTTGTCCAATCGCGGACTTGCGCCAGCGGCTCGTAGGAATCTTGGTCGGCGTAGAGATAGGTATATCTGCCGTCCGGGTGGACTTCCTGCAAGAGGTGGCTGCCGTCCCAAACGAAGCGGG
>NZ_KV838130.1:0-254 GCF_001838645.1 Neisseria sp. HMSC70E02
GCACTCTCCCTCGCCAAAAGCCTGAACAAAGCCGCCCAAACCGCCAACAACCACCACACCGATGAAGAAACCCAAAGGGGTCGTCTGAAAGACGCCCTCAAAGACCTGAAAGAGGCCGGTTTGATCCAAACCGCCCCCGCCGGCATCGCCACCGCAACCCAACAAAGCCAACTGCACACTGCCAATGAAAACATCCACCTCGTCAGCGGCAACCATACCGACATCACCGCCGGCCAAAGCCTGACCGCCCATGC
>NZ_KV838131.1:0-10287 GCF_001838645.1 Neisseria sp. HMSC70E02
GTATTGTACTATTTTGTTTTTAATTTACTATATATAATTGATGGGGATGTCTATAATTTATCTGACTTACAAGGTGAAATAAACGATAACCCTATGATTATTAAATTATTTTTAATAATAAACAATATTTCTATTCTCTTCTTTCTATTAGGAAGAAAGTTTATTGGTATTTTCTGTTTCATCCTTACAGCGTATTTTTTTGTCCATTTAATAGGCGACCTAGATTTATTGTTTCATATCATTTACTCAAGTATAAAACTTAAAAATTTATGGCTGATTTTAATACTCGTTTTGTATTTTTTACTGTGTTTGATTAACCTTTTTCCCCTGTTCAGTTCTGTGAAAAAATAAAAAAAGGTCGTCTGAAAACCCAAACTTCGGTTTTCAGACGACCTCTTTGCTTTTTAAATTCAAATCAAGCCATTTAAGCTCAAATCGTACCGCTGCCTTGCGCTTTCGGTTTGGCGGCACCGAATTCCAGTTTGCTCAAGGCGGAGAGGTAGGCTTTGGCGGTGGCGACCAAAACGTCGGTATCCGCGCCCTGACCGTTGACAACGCGGTTGCCTCGTGCCAGACGGACGCTGGTTTCGCCTTGGCTTTCCGTGCCTTGCGTTACGGCGTTGACGGAATAAATCTGTAAAGTCGCGCCGCTTTGCGCTACGCTCTCAATCGCTTTGAAAATCGCATCGACAGGGCCGGAACCTGTGGCGGATGCGCGTTTTTCTTCGCCTTTGATGCTGAACACGATGTCGGCACGCGGCTCTTCGCCGGTTTCGGTGCTGATTTTTTGGGAGATGAATTTGTAGCTTTCGGCGTTCATGCTGCCCATTTCGTCGGACACCAGCGCGTGCAGGTCTTCATCGAAGATTTCGCGTTTTTTGTCGGCGAGTTCTTTGAAGCGGGCAAACGCGGCGTTCAGCGCCTCTTCACTTTCCAACTCGATGCCCAAATCCGCCAGTTTGCTGCGGAACGCGCTGCGGCCGGACAATTTGCCCAAGGTCAGGCGGTTGGTTGACCAGCCGACCGATTCGGCAGTCATGATTTCATAGGTTTCGGGGTGTTTCAACACGCCGTCCTGATGGATGCCCGATTCGTGTGCAAAGGCGTTTGCGCCGACCACCGCTTTGTTGGGCTGAATCGGATAGCCGGTAATGGTGGACACCAGTTTGGATACCGGCACGATTTGTGTGGTGTCGATGCCGGTTTCCAAGCCGAACAAATCATGGCGCACTTTCAACGCCATCACGATTTCTTCAAGGCTGGCATTGCCCGCGCGTTCGCCCAAACCGTTGATGGTGCATTCCACTTGGCGCACGCCTGCCTGAACGGCGGCCAGCGAGTTGGCAACCGCCATACCCAAGTCGTTGTGGCAGTGGGTCGACCAGACTACTTTGTCGCCGTTGGGCACGCTTCTGATGATGTTGCTGATACTCTCGTACCACACGGAAGGGATGGAGTAGCCGACAGTATCGGGAATATTGATGGTGGTCGCGCCCGCTTCGATAACCGCCGTAAAGATTTTGGCGAGGAAGTCCAAATCCGAACGCACGGCGTCTTCGGCGGAAAATTCCACATCGTCGGTGTATTCTTTGGCGATTTTCACTGCTTTGACCGCCGCATCGATGACCTGCTGCGGCTTCATTTTCAGTTTGTGCTCCATGTGGATGGGGCTGGTGGCGATGAAGGTATGGATGCGTTTTTTCGGCGCGGGGGAAACGGCTTCGCCCGCTTTGCGCACATCGTTTTCAACGGCACGCGCCAACGAGCAGACTGTGGATTTGGTGATGATTTTGGCAATCGCATTGACCGATTCGAAATCGCCCGGGCTGGCGGCGGCAAAACCCGCCTCAATCACATCCACGCCCATTTTCTCCAACTGGCGGGCAATGCGGATTTTCTCCTCTTTGGTCATGGATGCACCGGGCGACTGCTCGCCGTCGCGCATGGTGGTGTCGAAAATAATTACGCGGTTGGTCTGTGTCATTTCTGTTCTCTCCAGAGATTCGTTTTTTTGTAAAAAAGCATTCAAATCCAGCGGTCTGCCTTGCGCTTCCGCCAACGCGGTCAGCTTTTGCAGTTGCGCCAAAGGCAGCGACCCGCGCGTGCGCCATTTATAGATGGCGGCGGTTGTTGCGGCATTTTCGGGATCGTGCTGTTTCAACGCTTCGGCAAGTGCATTCACGCCGCCGAAATAAGCAACTAAGCGGTCAATGTCTAATTGCATGATGTTCCTTGTCCAAACTTTATCGAAATTATGGTTTGCTTTGGAAGGGGATTATACGCATTTTAGACAAAACGACAATCTATTTTTCTAAAAATACGGATTTACTTTTTAAATTCAGAATTATTTTATACATTTTGTCCAATTTTATTTCAATATCCGAGTACAAAAAGGCAGGCGACACATACCTGCCGTCAAATAATGAATAGGCATTACAGTCCAAACTACGCTCGCTTATTTTGACTGTCTAGCACACCATAACGGCAATACATCGCAAGCCGAAATATATAGTGGATTAAAATAAAAATGAGACAAGGCGGCAACGCCCGCCGTGTACGGGGAGTACATAAGGGCGTTGGCAACGCCGTATCATTGCAATTTTAATCCACTATAGTAAACTTGCCGCCGGTTTCCCTTCCTCCTTCCCGCCATGTTCCCCATTATCCCCACCGACCGCGCCGCTGCCGAATGGCGCAACGAAAGCACGCAGAAGCCGCCCAAGCAGGCGGTTTATGTGCATGAAAGCAATGCCGCCGATATTCTGAAAAACGCCCACGCCCAAACGGCAACCGTTTGGACGGGCGATTTCCACAACGCCAAGCAAGTATTGGCAGCGATGAAAAAGCGCGTCCGCAGGTCGTCTGAAAAAACGAAAAACGCACCTGCCGATATTCAGACGACCTTCCACACCCACCGCATGAAACAGGCGCAGCAAAGCCGCGTGCTGAACATGCTTGCCATCGAAATCGGCGCGGGTTTTCAGTTAAGCAACCCGCGCGCGCCCAACGTCCGCGCCGCCCTTGCCGATGTGTACGCCGAGCCGAACGACGCACCGTTTTTACTGCCGCTCAACCAGCTTTTGGGTTTTATCGGCGCACACGAATGGCACAAAAAAGGCATAGACATTCCGCAGCTTGACGGCAAAATCCACGTTCCCTTCGGCGTGTTCTCGCCCCTGCGCGGCGAATATTTGGACTTAATCGCCCAATCGCCGTTGAATCCCCATATTCAGACGGCGTTCGACATCGGCACAGGCTCCGGCGTCATCGCCGCCATCCTCGCCAAACGCGGCATTTCCGAAATCATCGCTACCGATACCAACCCCAAGGCCATTGCCTGCGCAACCACCAACCTCGCCCGCTTGGGGCTGGACAAACAAGTTGCCGTCCAAGCCGTCGATTTGTTTCCCGAAGGACGCGCCGACCTGATCGTCTGCAACCCGCCGTGGCTGCCCGCCAAACCGACTTCCGCCGTCGAAACTGCCCTCTACGATCCCGACAACGCCATGCTGACCGCCTTCTTAAACGGCGTGCGGCAGCATTTAAACCCGCAAGGCGAAGCGTGGTTAATCATTTCCGACTTGGCGGAACATCTGCATCTGCGCGACCACGATTTTCTGGAACAATGTTTTCAGACGACCTCTTTAGAAGTGGTCGATATTCTGAAAACCAAACCGCGCCACCGCAAAGCCGCCGACGAATCCGACCCGCTCGCCTTCGCCCGCAATCAAGAAACCACATACCTCTATCGTTTGAAAACAAAGTCCTGATATACAATTAGGTCGTCTGAAACCCGTTCCCGCCATTCCCATGCAACTGATCAAATACCTCCAATCCCAAGGCATAGGCAGCCGCAAACAATGCCAGTGGCTGATTCAAAACGACTGTGTCGAAATCAACGATACGGTCTACAACGACGCCAAAGCCGACATCGATCCCGCCGAAGTCCAAACGCTGCGCATAGACGGCGAAGACATCGTCGTCGTACCCATGCCTTATTTTTATATCCTGCTCAACAAACCCGCCGATTACGAAACCTCGCACAAACCGCAGCAATACCCCAGCGTTTTCAGCCTTTTCCCCGACCATATGCGCAATATCGACATGCAGGCGGTCGGCAGGCTGGATGCGGATACGACGGGTGTTTTGCTGATTACCAACGACGGGCAGTTCAACCACCGCGTTACCTCGCCGAAACACAAAGTACCCAAAATCTACCGCGTTACCCTGAAGCATCCTGCCGATAACAGCCTGTGTGAAACGCTGAAAAACGGCGTCCTGCTGCACGACGACAACGAAACCGTCCGCGCAGCCGAAGCCGTTTTGGAAAATCCGACCACCCTGCTGATGACCATTACCGAAGGCAAATATCATCAAGTCAAACGTATGGTCGCCGCCGCCGGCAACCGCGTCGAACACCTCCATCGGGACGAATTTAACGGACGAACGGTAGAAAATTTAGCCTCAGGGGAGTGGAAATTCATCACGGTTTAAAAATTTTGAAGTTTTTTCAAAAAAATTTTAACCATTATGATTTTTTTATTTGTTTAAAAACATGATGATATGATTGTTAAGATGTCATTAACCAAACTTAACGTCATCATTCGTGAACTATTATATAATTCGCGTGTCTGAGTAACACTTGCTTCGAGAGAAGTGAGTAAGTGAGTAAGACGTTTTCCCCGTAATGTGTTTGGCCATCTATACTTTTCCCCTTAGTATAGATGGTTTTTTTTATCTGCGATTTTCTCAGTTATCCTTCCCCAGTATCATTTGAACCGTCTCCCTGCATCCTATTGAATTCCCGTTCAGACGACCTTATCATCAACCCATTCCCACTTTCCCCGCAGGCACATCATGCAAAACATCCAAGACTACGTCCGCCGCACCGCGTCCGCCGCCAAGCAGGCTTCCTATGTTGTCGCCGCCGCCGAGACCGCTCAAAAAAACGCCGTGCTCCTGCGCGCCGCCGAACTCATCAAACACCATCAAACCGCCATCCTCGCCGCCAACGCTCAAGATATGGAACAAGCCGCGCAGAAAGGTTTGAATGACGCCCTGCTCGACCGCCTGCGGCTGAGCGAAAAAACCATAGATACCATGTACGAAGGTTTGCGCCAGATTGCCGCCCTACCCGACCCCGTCGGCGAAATGGACGAATTCCGCACCCGCGAAAACGGCCTGCAAATCGGCAAAATGCGCGTCCCGCTGGGCGTTGTCGGCATCATTTACGAATCCCGACCCAACGTAACCGTCGATGCCGCCGCCCTCTGCCTCAAGTCCGGCAACGCCTGCGTCCTGCGCGGCGGAAGTGAAGCCTTCAACAGCAATATGGCGCTCTCCAAACTGATTACGCAGGCGTTAGTTGAAAACGGCCTGTCCGCAGCAGCCGTCAGCCTGATTGAAAACACCGACCGCGAAAGCGTCGGCGCCATGCTGCAAAGCCCCGAATTTATCGACGTCGTCATCCCGCGCGGCGGCAAATCGCTGGTTTCCCGCATCGCCGCCGAAGCCCGCGTGCCCGTCATCAAACACCTCGACGGCATCTGCCACGTCTATATCGACCGCACCGCCGACGCCGAAAAAGCCGTCAACATCGCCTTCAACGCCAAAACCTCGCGCTACGGCACCTGCAACACCATGGAAACCCTGCTCGTCCACCAAAGCCGCGCCGCAGAAATCCTGCCCGTATTGGCAGAGAAATACGCCGCCCGCGACGTCGAGCTGCGCGGCTGCCCGCGTACCCTTTCCATCCTGCCCCACATTCAGACGGCCTCCGAAGAAGACTGGGACACCGAATACCTCGCCCCCATCCTCTCCGTCAAAATCGTCGACAGCCTCGAAGAAGCCGTCTCCCACATCAACACCCACGGCAGCCACCACACCGACAGCATCGTAACCGAATCCTACACCGACGCCCGCACTTTCCTGCGCACGGTCGACAGCGCCAGCGTCATGGTCAATGCCTCCACCCGCTTCGCCGACGGCTTCGAGTATGGTCTCGGCGCGGAAATCGGCATCTCCACCGATAAAATCCACGTGCGCGGCCCCGTCGGCCTGCACGGACTGACTTCGCAGAAATGGATTGTGTTGGGCGACGGGCAGGTACGGGAGTAATCCGTCGCTTTCTTGAGTGATAAAACGGTAAAAGGTCGTCTGAAAAACAGTTTTCAGATGACCTTTTGTTGTAAGGGCAATCTTGTTGCTTATTATCGGTTTCACGAAAATGCAATATCGTTATACGGCTATCATCGACACAAACTATTCCATTATAATCATTCAAAGTTCCATAACAGCTTTACCTCAATCCGATACGACGATTTTGGGTTCGATGTATCCGCGCTCAAAGGTCGTCTGAAACTACTTCAATTCCGATAAATCATCCAAAGGAAACCAGCATAATGTCGGACAACACTACCCCGAAGGATAAGAAACCGCGCAAGCCGTACCTTACACTGCTCTTTACCGTTTATGCCTTGTGTTACGGCGTTTTACTCGTGTTTCTCACCGTTCAGCTTGCCGTAGCTTCCGGCGGGGTGGCAGCTTTTTTTGCCTCTATGCTCCATTTCGGTATTTTCGGACTGGTGTTCGGCAGTCTGGCTAGTGTGGCTGCAATAATTACCGGTTTACTCTATATGCTTGGCTATATGCTGGTTTGGGGCATACTGACCGGTATGGCGATGACGCAGCTTCGTTTGCGTAGGAACTTGAAGCATATCTTGACCGCCATGCTCATCGGCTTTGTCTATTCCTACATAAGCACGATATTGTTTGCGCTGTTTTTGTCAAAAGATATAGAGATGCTGTTTAATTTTTATTTCGAAGGATTAACGATATTCAGCCTATTGAATGCGTTTGCCGTTATTCCCTTTGGGCTGGTGTTTTTACCTAGTGAAAGCGGGTATAAACGGGAGCGGGAAATTGCCGTGAAAACCGTGAAGGCGGGCATTCATGCGGGGCAAGTCATTTTTGAACATGCAACTGAAAAAAAAGGCGTTTTTTCTTACCGCTGGTGGATTTTGCTGGCTTTTGCTTTGGCAGGCACGCCGACTTTCCTGACTTGCGCCTTCCTGATGCAGCCGGACTCCGCCTTCCCCGACACACAAGCTTGGAGCGCACACTTTATCCCGATGACTTTCTTTGGCTTTGCCGCCATGGTGGCAAGCGGTTTGACGGCAATGCTGATGCGTCTGCGTAAAGACCAAAAAGGCATTTTGAGCGGCCTTGCCCTATCGTCTGCCTACTTCGGCGTTATGGTTTATCTGCCGCCCATCAAGAATCCCAATTTGAATCCCTACGCCCATTTGCTCAACCCGTATTGGCTGCTGGCGGCTTGGCTGATATCGGTCGGCGTCTGCATTTGGTTGTCGTTTAAGAAAGTAGATAGCGGCAATAGCTAATAAAACTGATGAGGGGTTGTCTGAAATACCTTTCAGACGACCCCTTTGCCCATTTTATCGCCGCCATCTTTCTTGTCCAAATATAGTGGATTAAATTTAAATCAGGACAAGGCGCCGAAGCCGCAGACAGTACAGATAGTACGGCACCGATTCACTTGGTGCTTCAGCACCTTAGAGAATCGTTTTCTTTGAGCTAAGGCGAGGTAACGCCGTACTGGTTTAAAGTTAATCCACTATAATCACAAATCTTTCCCAATTTGAAACAATCCCCTGATTTTGTTATTATTCCTTCAAAAAAAGAAATAATCATCATCCATTTTGTCTCACCCGGCCCTCATTACGGCTCATTCATCTGTGCGTTTTTACTCTCTTTTTCCCTTGTTTTTCATCCGGCAGGACGGTTTAAACGCCATTCGTTTTTTGTCTGCGTTTTATAGTGGATTACCAAAAATCGGGAAAGTCTCGGACCCTGTCCGACAGACCATGTTTTATTCCTAGTTTTTGTTAATCAACCATATACAGCCTTGCGCCCGTATCCGCCTGCCTCACCATCCCAAAGGAGGTCAAGGTTTGTCTTTATTTCATTTCTTACGCAACCGCTCTTCGTTCAATCCCTTCGTCGTTTCCGTTACGCTGTCCTTCGTGCTGCTGGTCATCGGCATCGCGCTTTTGATTTCGCAGCAGGCAGAAACCGTCCTCAATGCCGCCAAAACGGGCATTTTCAAAAACTTCAGTTGGTTTTACATCTTGGCGTTTTCAGCCTTCTTCTTCTTCCTGCTCGCACTTTCGGTCAGCAGCTTCGGCAACATCAAGCTGGGCAGCAACGAAGAAGAGCCTGAATTTAGCTTTTGGTCTTGGCTCGCCATGCTGTTCGCGGCGGGTATGGGCGTCGGGTTGATGTTTTTCGGTGTCGCCGAACCGCTTACCCACTATCTGTCCCCCATCACCGAAGGCGGCAGCGGCGCAAGGCAGCAGGATGCGTTGCTCCACACCCTCTTCCACTGGGGCGTACATGCCTGGTCGGTTTACGCCGCCATGGCGTTGGCGCTCGCCTATTTCGCCTTCCGCTACAAACTCCCGCTTTCCCTGCGCTCCTGCTTTTATCCGCTGTTGAAAGAGAAAATCGACGGTAAGGCAGGCGACATCATCGACATACTTGCGCTGGTCGCCACCCTGTTCGGCATCATTACCACGCTCGGCTTCGGCGCGGCGCAGTTGGGTGCGGGCTTGGCACAAATCGGCTGGATAAGCGAAAACACCTTTTCCGTACAAACCATCGTGATTTTCGCCGTCATGGGTTTGGCGGTCGCCTCTGCCGCCTCCGGCATAGGCAAAGGCGTCAAAATGTTGAGCGAGATGAACTTGACCCTTGCCTTCTTACTGATGGTTTTCGTCCTCGCTACCGGCCCGACCCTCCACCTGCTCTCCGCCTTCAACGACAACCTCGGCACTTACCTGAGCAACCTCGTACAACTCAGTTTCAAAACGTACAGCTACGAACAAAACCATACCGAATGGTTCGGCGGCTGGACCATCTTATACTGGGCATGGTGGTGTTCTTGGGCGCCTTTCGTCGGACTCTTCATCGCCCGCATCTCGCGCGGACGCACCATACGCGAATTTATTTTCGGCGTTTTGGCGGTTCCCTCCCTGTTCTGCGTCATCTGGTTTACCATCTTCGGCGATACCGCCATCTGGATTAACGACCACACCGCAGCAGGCGCATTGGGCGAATTGACCGGCACGCCCGAAAAACTCCTCTTCCGCTTCCTCGAATACCTCCCCCTGCCGACCCTCACAGGGCTTGTCAGCCTCATGGTGATCGCCCTCTTCTTCATCACCTCCGCAGACTCCGGCATTTACGTTCTCAACAACATCGCCTCCCGCGACAAAAGCGTGGCCGCCCCGCGCTGGCAGGCAGTGATGTGGGGGCTGTTGATGTCCGCCGCCGCCATTGTCCTTTTGCGCTTCGGCGGACTGCCCACCCTGCAAACCATGACCCTCATCGTCGCCCTGCCTTTCGCCCTGCTCATGCTGATCATGTGTTTCAGCCTATGGCGCGGATTAAACGCCGACCACAAATACTTCACGACCGCCGTCACTCCCTCCAGCGTCTATTGGAGCGGCGACAACTGGCAGGACAGGCTTGAGCGTATGCTGAACCAAACGCAGGAACAAGACATCCTCAAATTCCTCAAAACCACCGCCCTGCCCGCCATGCGCGAACTGGGCGAGGAATTGTCCGACAAATACGGCCTGAGCGTCGACATCCAAACCCACTTCGACCGCGAAGAACCTGCCGTCGAATTCACCATCCACAAAGAGTCCCTGCGCGACTTCATGTACGGCATTAAAACCATCAAGCGCGAAGTGTCCGAACAGCTTATCAAAGACGGCCACCTCCCACACATCCGCCACAACGTCACCTACGAGCCCTACACCTACTTCTTCGACGGCCGCAGCGGCTACGACGTGCAATACATGAACCGCCGCGAACTCATCGCCGACATCCTCAAGCAGTACGAGCGTTACCTCAACCTCCTGACCGATGTCGGACAAGAACTCATGTCGCACCAGCAAACCGAATTGGCAGAATAAGTTTTTGTTAAACAGATGGTAACCAAGGTCGTCTGAAAACAGATTTCCCGTTTTCAGACGACCTTTCTTCATGCGTTCAAACAAACCACACGTTCCATCCACACCCCTCCCGTAGCGTGGGCTTTGCCCACGAAAAACACTGCCCAACCTGTCTTAAAAAAACAAATAAAAACGTCGTCTGAAACCCAAAATCCAGCTTTTCAGACGACCTCTTTCCCCATCATCCGTAACACAATCTTTCCCCATGCAAACCGCTTTATTATAGTGGATTAAATTTAAATCAGGACAA
>NZ_KV838131.1:10387-23702 GCF_001838645.1 Neisseria sp. HMSC70E02
CGTACTGGTTTAAAGTTAATCCACTATATCACCCGACAACCTTAACCCGACTTAGGTCGTCTGAAAAAAAGACCGAAACCGAGTACAATCCGCCACATGAAAAAACGCTCCAACCCTCTCCCACTTTTAAACGGCGTCAAACCCAGCTATTTGGTGCTGCCGCACGAAAAACCGTTTTACGGCCTGCCCCTGTTGCATTTCCTCTGCGTCCGCTTTTCCTTTGTCGGCGAGGACAACTGGCGCAGGCGTTTGAACAGCGGCTTCGTCGTCGATGCAGACGGCGTGCCGTTTGACGAACACACGCTGTTCGAGCCGGGCAAAACCATGTTTTATTACCGTGAAACCAGCAGCGATAGCGAACCCGTCATTCCGTTTGAAGAAAAAATCCTACACATCGACGACCATCTGATTGTCGTTGACAAACCGCATTTTCTGCCCGTTATCCCCAGCGGACGTTTTTTGCGCGAAACCCTGCTGACCCGCCTGCGCCTGCGGCCGGAATTGCAGCATTTGAACGTAGCAGACATTACGCCGGTTCACCGCTTGGACAAAGATACGGCGGGCGTGATGCTGCTGTCGCACAATCCTGCCACGCGCCGCGATTATCAAACGATGTTTCAGGAAAAAAGCGTCCGTAAAACCTATCACGCCGTCGCGCCGACGCGGACGGATTTGGTATATCCGTTGGACGTGGTTTCGCGCATGGTGCGCGGGGAACGGTTTTTCACGACGCAGGAAACCGAAGGCGAGCCGAACGCCCATACGACGGTCGAATTGCTTGAAAACCGCGGCGAATTCAGCCTCTACCGGCTGACGCCGCATACGGGGAAAAAACACCAGCTTCGGGTGCATATGATGCGTTTGGGCATGCCGCTGCTAAACGACGCGCTTTATCCCACCCCTTTGGCGGCGGGCGATGAAGATTATGAAAAACCTTTGAAACTACTGGCAAAACAGATTGAGTTTACCGACCCGATCAGCGGACAAAAACAGATATTTGAAAGCGGATTTAAGTTATAGTGGATTAACTTTAAACCACTATATAAAGACTTTGCCGTCGTCCTGTTCGCATCCAAAACAAAGGTCGTCTGAAAACCATTTTCAGACGACCTTTTCATCAATCCTGCCTATTTCGAACTGCTGCCGAACAAGCCTTTGAACCACAATACGATATCATCCCACATCCGTCTGAACCAGCTGCCTTCTTCAACGGAATGGAGGGCGACGACGTTTTTCTCGGTAATGACTTTGCCGTCTTTGACGATTTTGAGTTTGCCCAAGGTTTGACCTTTGCGTATCGGGGCGATAACGGGCTGGACGGTTTCTAAAATCGGTTTGATGTTTTGTCCGGCATCGTGGGGAATCGTGATGTACACGTCTTCGAGGAAGCCGACGTTCACCGATTTGCTGCTGCCTTTATAAACTTTGACCTTGGAAATGATTTCGCCGCCGTTGTAGAGCTTGGGCGTGTCGAATGCCTGCAATGCCCAGTTGAGCAATTTGCCGCTTTCGGACGCGCGGGCTTCGGTGGAATCGGTACCGACAACGATGGAAACGATGCGTCTGCCGTTGCGTTTGCTGGAAGCGGCAAGGTTGTAGCCTGCGCTTTCGGTGTGTCCCGTCTTCAGACCGTCCACATTGGAATCGCGGTAGAGCAGGAGGTTGCGGTTTGGCTGTTCGACATTGTTGTATTTGAAGGATTTAATCGAAAATACGGGATAGTATTTCGGATAATCGTGTATCAGCGCGGCGGAGAGGATGGCTAAATCGCCGACAGTGGAAACGTGGCCTTCGGCAGCCAATCCGGTCGGATTTTTAAAGTGGGTTTTGGTCATGCCCAAACGCTTGGCTTCGTCGTTCATTTGTTGGACGAACGCATCCACCGAGCCGCCTCCCATGGCTTCGGCAAGCGTGGTGGCAGCATCGTTGCCGGATTGGACAATCATGCCTTTAATCAAATCGCTGACGCTGGCGGGAACTTTGGGACTGAGGAACATCCGCGAGCCTTCGATTTTCCAGCCCGCATCGGACACGGTCAGCATTTGGTCGGCGCGCAATGTGCCGTTTTCCAAAGCTTTGAACGCAAGATAGGCGGTCATCATTTTGGTCAGCGAAGCGGGTTCGATTTGGGTGTCGATATTGCCGGAGGCAAGCACTTGATGGCTTTGCAAATCGGTAACGATGTAGGCGGCAGCGGCAATGGCAGGCGGCGCATCGGGGCTGTTGATGCTGGGCATCATGGCTTCGGGCTGGGATGCGGCGGCAGGTGCAGGCTCGGAAGCGGCAACAGCGGGGGCTGCGTTGTTTTTAGCCGCTTGCGGCGCGGCTTGCGCGGCGGCAATCATCATTGCCGCGATCAATACGGATAATGTTTTTTTCATCGGGATGTGGTGCGGAAACAGAAATAAAAACAACCGCGTCGTGCGGTTTGGCACAAAAGACAGTCATTATACCGCCGCAACTTCGCTTTGCTAAGATTTTTCTTGATTTCAGACGACCTCGAGGGTATGGTTTTACCTTTCCGCCGTTTTGTTGGCAAAGTTTGACGCGGGCGGCGGACACTCCTTTTGAAAATAATCCTCCGGCACACAAAACCATGAACAACCGCCCCTCTTATTCCGATTACCTCATCCGCATCCTGACCGCCTCCGTTTACGACGTTGCCGTCGAAACGCCGCTCGAACCCGCAATCGGGCTGTCACGTCGTCTGAACAACAACGTCCTGCTCAAACGCGAAGACCTGCAACCCGTGTTTTCCTTCAAAATCCGCGGCGCGTACAACAAAATGGCGAAGCTGCCCAAAGAAGCACTCGCCTGCGGCGTCATCGCCGCCAGTGCGGGCAACCACGCACAAGGCGTCGCACTGTCGGCACAACGTTTAGGCTGCCGCGCCGTCATCGTCATGCCCGAAACCACGCCCAAAATCAAAATCGACGCCGTCAAAAGCCGCGGCGGAGAAGTCGTCCTCAAAGGCGTTTCCTACAACGATGCCTACGATTACGCGATGGAGTTGGCAGGAAAAGAAAAACTGACCTACATCGCCCCGTTTGACGACCCCGACGTGATTGCCGGACAAGGCACGGTCGGCATGGAAATCGTGCGCCAGCGTCCCGACGACATCCACGCCATCTTCGTCCCCATCGGCGGCGGCGGACTGGCGGCGGGCGTTGCCGCGTTCGTCAAACAAGTCCGCCCCAGCATCAAAGTCATCGGCGTGCAAACAAACGACTCCTGCTGCATGAAGCAATCCGTCGAAGCTGGAAAAGTCGTTAGCCTCAAAGACGTCGGCCTCTTCTCCGACGGTACCGCCGTCAAAGTCGTCGGCGAAGAAACCTTCCGCCTCTGCCGCGACCTCTTGGACGACATCATCACCGTCGATACCGACGCTATCTGCGGCGCCATCAAAGACATCTTCGACGACACCCGCAGCATCACCGAACCCGCAGGAGCGCTCGCCCTCGCCGGCCTGAAAACCTACGCCGCCCGCAACCGCATCCAAAACCAAACCCTCATCGCCGTAACCAGCGGCGCCAACATGAATTTCCACCGCCTGCGCCACGTTTCCGAACGCAGCGAATTGGGCGAAGGCAACGAAGGTATTTTCGCCGTTACCATCCCCGAAGAGCGCGGCAGCTTCCTCAAATTCGTCAACCTGCTCGGCAGCCGCAACATCACCGAGTTCAACTACCGATACGGCGACGACCAAAAAGCCCACATCTTCGTCGGCCTGCAAACCGCAGGTTCCCAAGACCTTGCCGTCATCAGCCGCCAATTGACCGAAGCCGGACTGCCCAATGTCGACCTGACCGACGACGAAATCTCCAAAATCCACATCCGCTACATGGTCGGCGGACGCACAACAAAAGTCGCCCACGAACGCTTGATCAGCTTCGAGTTCCCCGAGCGACCCGGCGCACTCGCCCGCTTCCTCAACCATATGCAGGGCGGCTGGAACATTACCCTCTTCCACTACCGCAACCACGGCGCCGACTACGGCCGCATCCTCGTCGGCATCGACGTCCCGTCCACCGACGATGAGGCATTTGAAAACTTCCTCGAAAGCCTCGGTTACAGCTATCAGGACGAAACCCAAAACGCCGCATACCGCCTGTTCCTTGCTTGATTGAAAGGGAAATATAATAAGGTCGTCTGAAAACTAGATATGGTTTTCAGACGACCTTAGCTTATAGGTAGAATAAAAAAATATTAGTTTATTGTTTTATAAAGATATTTATTTACTTAAATCTGCATATAACCCGCAAATAGAGCTTTAAACTATGCCAAGAGTCTCATGATTCTCGTTTTTTTATTAACTTAGGAGCTGATAGCTTATTATGATTAAATTTTCATATACACACGGCAAAACAAATATATCAATTGAAACATCAGTCTTTACCATTATGATGCTTATCAGTATGTTAAAAGAGTTATCTAATCACTTGTAAACTTAAATTAACTCCCTCCTGCGATGGAGGGATTTTCTATGATAGAAACAGCCTCCCTGCCGAATCCCGTATAATACCAACCACAAATTTTTACCGTTTCCCCAAAGGACAAATCATGAGCAATTACACCCGCACCTCGCGCGCTGCCGACAGCCTGCGCGACATCAAAATCACCCCGCACTTCCTGCCGCACGCCGACGGCTCGTGCCTGATCGAATGCGGCAACACCAAAGTTATCTGCACCGCTTCCATCGACGAAAATGTCCCGCCCTTCCTTCGCGGCAAGGGTCAGGGTTGGGTTACTGCCGAATACGGGATGCTGCCCGCTTCCACTGCCTCGCGTATGCGCCGTGAAGCCGCGGCAGGCAAACAGTCGGGGCGCACCCAAGAAATCCAGCGCTTGATCGGGCGTTCGCTACGCGCCGTCGTAGATATGGAAAAACTGGGCGAACGCCAAATCCTGATTGATTGCGACGTGATTCAGGCTGATGGCGGAACGCGCACCGCGTCTATTACCGGCGCATTCGTCGCCCTGCAAATTGCGGTCAACAAGCTGCTTTCAGACGACCTCATCAGCGAAAATCCCATCCGCGAAGCCGTTGCCGCCGTTTCCGCAGGCGTGGTGAACGGTGTGCCGCTTTTGGATTTGAATTACCCCGAAGACTCCGGCTGCGACAGCGACGTCAACATCGTTATGACCGCATCGGGCAAAATCATCGAAATCCAAGGCACGGCGGAAGGCGCGCCGTTCAGTTTGGACGAATTGGGCAAACTGATTGCGCTGGCGCAGAAAGGCATTGCCGAGTTGACGGCACACCAGCAAGCCGCCCTGTCCTCTTAAGCAAATTATATAATCTATTGAAATAAAAAATTATTCTTAAAAATCAACCTTATTAAAAGCAGATTCAAGGTAAAACCCGTCAAGGTTTAAACACCTTACGGGCATCTTTACCCCGAATCTGCTTTTTTTTTTTCATCTTAAATCAATTCATTGCTTGAAATTGAGTGTCGAAACAAGGGCAATCAGCATGCCCTGCCCAACCTGCTTTTTATCTCTGAAAATTTAAAAAAAGCCTGCTTATCCAATACGATATTTATGACAAAAGATTTCAAAATCCGCCCCAAGCTCTGACGAGCGGTTCTAAAACGAGATTATCGTTAGTTGTATAAATTCAAACACTTATTTAAAATATATGGTTCGCTTCGACTTGCCAAACCTATATTCGGGGCATCTGAATAATAAAAATTTCAAGGAACACTTATGCCGTTGCTGTCGATTGAATTCGCGGTATTTTTTATTGCTTTTTTGCCTATTTATTGGGCATTTGTCCGTATGCCGTCGGTGCAGAATGTTTTGCTTCTGCTGGCGGGGATGGGCTGGCTGTATCACTTGAATCCGATCTTTGCCGCCATAATTACCTGCTATTCGTCCTGCGTGCATTTGCTCGGCCTGTTGATGTCGTCTGAAAACGAAAACGTACGGAAATTCTGGCTGGGCTTCGGCGTAGCAACTGCTTTGGCAGTATTGTGTTTCTTCAAATATTTCGACTTTTTCCGCCCGTTTATCCGCCAATACACGGGGCAGAGCGAGATTGTCGATATCTTGATGCCTTTGGGGCTGTCTTATTACACATTTCAATCTTTGGCTTATTTGGTGTACTGCTGCCGTCATCCGATGGGCGACCGGTTTGCGTGGCATGAGTTGCTGCTGCACTTGAGTTTTTTCCCGACGATTACTTCTGGGCCGATTATCCGTGCCGCGGCGTTTAAAAGCATAGACGGCGAACAGGCGGGGGCTTTGGAACAAATTCGGACTGCCGAACCGCGCGCATTGGTGCGCCCCGCACTGGCGGTGTGCTTGATTTTGCTGGGCATTGCTAAAAAATGGTGGCTGGCGGGTGCGCTGGGAGACGGCTGGGTATCGCCCGTTTTCGAGAATCCCGCCCAATTTGATGGCTGGGGCGTGTTGTCGGGGGTGTACGGCTATACTTTCCAGCTTTTCTTCGATTTTTCAGGCTATTCGGATTTGGTAATCGGGATGGCGATGCTGCTCGGTTTCCGCCTGCCGAAAAACTTTGCGGCACCGCTGCGCGCGTTCAATATCCGCGACTTCTGGAACCGTTGGCACATCAGCCTTTCCACTTGGATACGCGACTATATTTATATTCCCTTGGGCGGCAGCAAACACGGCTTCGTCCTGACGCAGTTCAACTTGCTGGTGGCAATGGTGTTGTCGGGCGTTTGGCACGGCTACGGCTGGAATTTCCTGCTTTGGGGCGCGCTGCACGGCGTGGCATTAATTTTGCTCAACTGCGGCGACAAAATATTCGGGCGGGACGGTTCACGTCGTCTGAAAATCTTGCGTCCGCTTGCCTGGTTCGTCACTTTCCATTTCGTCTGCTTCACTTTCGTCGTGTTCAACACCGGCAGCCTCGCCGATACGCAGATGGTATTTGATGCCTTATTCGCCAACGAAGCAGGTTGGGCTGCACCGAAACAGGCGGATGTCCTGCTGCTTGCCGCGTTTGGCCTGATGATTTTGCTCTACCCGTATTTGCTTCGCCTGTTTGACGGTGCAGTAGCGACATTGGAAAAAATGCCGATGTGGCTGTGGTTTATACCGCTGATGCTGGTGTTGGTGTTGATTATCGTATTGGCGCCGTCAGGCATCCCGGGCTTTATTTACGCCGATTTTTAAAAGGACAATCAGAATATGAAACGCTTTATTTCCCTGTTTGCCTCCCTTTTGGTTTGCGCCTTTGGCGCGGCGTGGTTCAGTCAAGATTCCATCAATGCCTATTGGCAGCAAACCTATCATCAGGCTTCACCGCTGGAGCCTTTGTCCGAATACGAATGGTGGCGCACGGGCGCGAAGCTGCAACAAGACGCGTACGCCTTTTCAGACGACCTCAAGGCACGTTTGGCAGGACAGCCTGTGATTACCGAACCGGAACCTCAAATCGCTGAAGACGACGGGTCGTCTGAACAAAATGCGCAGCTTAATGCGTCCGAACCGCACGAAAAAAACCGTCCCGCCGACGGACGTCAACCCCAAACGGCACAAAACGGCGGACAACCCGAAGCACATCGTCTCCCCATTACCCCACCTGCCAATATCGTTCTCGGACAAGGCGACAAAGTCTTTTTTGCCGGCGACTCGATGATGCAGGGCGTTGCACCTTTTGTCGAAAGAAGCCTGAAAAAACAATACGGCATCCAGTCGGTGAATCTAAGCAAGCAAAGTACCGGATTGTCCTATCCCAAGTTTTTCGACTGGCCGAACACCATCGAACAAACGCTGAAACAACAAACAGACATCCGCCTTCTGGTCGTCTTCCTCGGTCCCAACGATCCGTGGGATTTCCCGAAAGGCAAAAAATACCTAAAATTCGCCTCGCCCGAATGGTCGGAAGAATACCTCAGCCGCGTCAACCGCATCCTGGCTGCCGCCGAACAACACCATGTGCAAGTCATTTGGATGGGCATCCCTTATATGAAACAGGCAAAACTTAACAAGCAAATGCGATATCTCGACAAACTTTTAGCAGACGAGATCAGTCCAAAAGCCCTGTGGATACCGACCGACAAACTCCTCAGCAACGGCTCGGACACCTACGCCGACTCCGTCAACATCAATGGAAAAATCATCCGCTACCGCAGCAAAGACGGCATCCACTTCTCTGCTGAAGGACAAAAACTGCTCGCGGATAAAATCATGGAAAAAATCGTTTTTCAGACGACCCCTGAAATGAACGGTGAAGAACGCACGGAACAATTATCCGCACGTTAAGCCCGTATCGGCAGCAAAAGGACGGCGTTTTGTTTATCCAATGCCGTCTTTTTCGTTACAATAGCCCTCCGCCGCGTCAAAAGACGTCGTCTGAAACCACACACAGGAAACTCATGAACATCAAAACCCTGTCCGTATCCCTTACCGCATTGTGCCTGTCTGCCGCCGCCCCCGCCGCCGATATGCTGCTGGAAAACTACGGCAGCAGCCGTCCCGCCTGGCTCTCCAAGCTCAAAAAACTCGACCGCAGCTCGGACGGCAAATTCCGCATCCTCCAAATCGGCGATTCACACACCGCCGGCGACCTTTTCACCGAACAACTGCGCCTGCGCCTCCAGCAAAAATGGGGCGACGGCGGCATAGGCTGGGTTTACCCCTCTACCGTCAAAGGACAGCGCAGCGCAGCCGTCCGCTATGACGGCTCATGGCAGACCGTCAGCAGCCGCAGCGTTTCAGACGACTTCCCCTTAGGCGGCATCATCGCCAAAGCCAACGGCAGCAGCGTTACCATCAGCGCCAAAGACGGAAGCAGCGGCGAGAGGCAGATTTCCGTTTTCGCCAAACCCGTCCTGCCCGAACAAACCCTGTCGTTCAACGGACGCGAAGTCCCCGCCGGAAGCAGCGGCTGGCAAATCATCCGCAGCAACGGTCGCCTGCCCCTGACCCTCAGCAGCTCCATGCCTTGGGACATCGGCTACATCAATATCGAAAATCCCGGACGCGGCGTAACCGTTTCCGCACTCGGCATCAACGGCGCGCAACTGACCCACTGGTCCAAATGGCGTCCCTCTTGGCAGGATGACCTTGCCCAAACCCGCGCCGACCTCGTTATCATCGCCTACGGCACCAACGAAGCCTTCGCCCGCGATTTGGACATTACAGCCACCGAACAAAGCTGGCGCAGCTACATCCGCCAAATCAAACAAAGCCTGCCCGACGCAGGCATCCTGATTCTCGGCGCGCCCGAATCCCTGAAAAGCACTTCAGGAAGCTGCGGCACACGCCCCGCCACCTTAAGCAGCATCCAACAAATGCAGCAACGCATTGCCCGCGACGAAAAAATCATGTATTGGTCGTGGCAGAACGCGATGGGCGGCGAATGCAGCATGAAAAGCTGGATGAACCAAGGCCTCGCCGCCAAAGACGGTGTCCACTTCTCAGGCAAAGGCTACCGCCAAGCTGCCGACCGCCTCGCCGACAGCTTGATACAAATGGCGGATTAAACAAAAGGTCGTCTGAAAATTTTCAGACGACCTTTTTTTGATGACGGCACGTTTCTATCTTTTCTTGAAGACGGTCAATCCGCCTCAACTGCTTATCGAACGGTTTTGCAGCGTTTCAGCCCGTTCCCAATAATCAGTATCGAATTTCCGTTTTCAGGCGACCTTCGCTTACTCTTTGGCAAATTGCTGCGTAAAGCGGACAAATTCTTCTTTTTTCGCTTTTGCCTTGCCTGAATCGATGGCCGCTTCGGCGGCTTTGACACCGTCCGCCAGCGAAGGCACGACATTGCCGGCATAAAGCGCGGCGGCGGCATTGAGCAGGACGATGTCGCGTGCCGCGCCATGTTTGCCGCTCAATACTTCATCCATTTTCTCCAAAGATTCTTGCGCGTTGGCAACTTTGATTTCGTCCAAATCGCGGCGAATTTCAATGCCGAAATCGGCTGGGCTGATGTCGTATTCGCGGATTTCTCCGTCTTTCAGCTCGGCAACACGGGTTTTGCCCGTCAGCGTGATTTCATCCAAACCGCCTTCGCCGCACACGACCAAAACGTGTTTGGAACCAAGCTGTTTCAATACGCGCGACAGGATACCGCATAAATCAATGTGGAACACGCCCAAAAGCTGGTTTGGTGCACCGGCAGGGTTAGTCAGCGGGCCCAAGATATTGAAAATGCTTCTAAACCCGAGCGAACGGCGCACGGGCGCGACGTGGCGCATCGCGCTGTGATGGTTTTGGGCAAACATAAAGCCCAAGCCTGTTTGACGGATGCTTTCGGCGACTTGCTCGGGTGTAATGTTCAACACCGCGCCCATCTGCTCCATCACGTCCGCCGCGCCGCTGGACGAGGAAACGGAACGCCCGCCGTGTTTGGCAACTTTCGCGCCTGCCGCCGCCGCGACAAACATCGAAGTCGTGGAAATATTGAAGGTTTTTGCGCCGTCTCCGCCCGTGCCGACAATATCGACGAGGTCGTCTGAATTTTCCAGCGGCACTTTGGCGGCAAATTCACGCATCACGGCGGCGGCGGCTGTAATTTCCGATACGGTTTCGACTTTAATCCGCAATCCGGTCAGGATGGCGGCGATTTGTTCGGGCGGCACCTGCCCGCTCATAATCTGGCGCATCAGGTCGGTCATTTCGTCGTAAAACAATTCGTTGTTGCTGATTAAGCGTTCGATGGCTTGTTGCGGTGTAATCATGGTTCAATCCTTTTTACGGGTATTTTTACGTCAAACGTCGTCTGAAAGTTTTCAGACGACGTTTGGTTTAAGCGGCGGACGCTTGGAAGTTTTTAAACTCTTCCAAAAAGTTTTTCAACATATCGTGTCCGTGTTCGGTCAACAGGGCTTCGGGGTGGAACTGCACGCCTTCGATAGCATATTCCTTGTGCCGCACGCCCATGATTTCCTGATCTTCCGTCCACGCGGTTACTTCCAAGCAATCGGGCAGCGTATCGCGGGCGATGACAAGGCTGTGATAACGCGTGCAGGTAACGGGATCGGGCAAATCTTTAAACATGCCTTTGTTCAAATGGAACACGGGCGAAACTTTGCCGTGCATCAGCGTTTTTGCCCGCACCACATCCCCGCCGAACGCTTCGCCTATCGTCTGATGCCCGAGGCACACGCCCATAATCGGCAGCTTGCCGGCAAAATGGCGCATGGCGGCGACGGAAATACCTGCCTCTTTCGGCGAACAAGGACCCGGCCCGATAACGAGATATTGCGGTTTCAAAGCTTCGATTTCTTCGAGCGTAATATCGTCGTTGCGGCGGACGACGACTTCCTGACCGAGTTCGGCAAAATATTGGACGATGTTGTAGGTGAAACTGTCATAGTTATCAATGAACAAAAGCATGGGGTACGGCCTTTTAGGGTTGTTTGACGGCGGCGATGTTTTCGGGCGAATTGATAAACGCCCACATCTGCTCTTCGGTTCGGAAAACGCCGTTACGGACAATATAATGCAGCGGATGCTTAATCAGCGCATCCGCTTTGCGGACAAAAACACGCATATTGCTGCTGTTTGCCGCCATTTCCAACACTTTGGCGGCAAAAGCGGGGCGGTGCAGCTTGTCGTGCATCAGCGGATGGCGGGCGATGTATTCGTTCAGAGGCTTGCCGCTGCTGTGGAAATCCGTGTGCAGCGGGTCGAGGAATACAATAAAAAAAGGCATCTTGCCCAAATAATCGTCTGCATCGTTCATAAGCGTTTCGGACGGAATATTTATATCGACATAATATCACAGTTAACCGCGATTCTTGATTCCAATCAGGTCGTCTGAAACATCGCTTGCCTCCTTCCGAAATATTCACTTAAAATCAGTCTTACATTCCAAAAAGAGATTTGCTTATGGGTTTCAAACTTACTCCGATTGATGTTGTAGAAAACATCAGCCGCGAAGATTTTTATCAGAATTATCTCAAGCCGCGCCGTCCCGTCGTGATCAAAGGACTGACCCGCAACTGGCCTGCCCGTGACAAATGGTCGCTGGACTATATGAAAGAAACCGTCGGCGATATCGTCGTCCCCTTGTACGACAGCGCCAAAGCCGACCCTTCCGCGCCGATTAACGCCGCCAGTACGGAAATGCGCTTCAGCGATTATATCGATCTGATCAAACGCGAGCCGACGGATTTGCGGATTTTCTTATTTGACCCCATCAAACACGCTCCCGCCTTACTGAACGATTACGTTTTTCCCAAAGAGCTGATGGGCGGATTCTTAGACCGTTACCCTACCCTGTTTTTCGGCGGTGCAGGTTCGGAAACCTTCCTGCACTACGACATTGATATGGCGCACATCTTCCATACGCATTTCGGCAAGAAACACATCATCTTGTTCGATTACAAATGGAAAGAGCGCCTGTTCCGCATTCCTTTCGCCACTTACGCGCTGGAAGACTACCACGTCGACAACCCCGATACGGAACGTTTCCCCGAGCTTGAAGGCATCGAAGGTATCGAATGCTTCTTGGAATACGGCGATACCTTGTTCATGCCGACCGGCTGGTGGCATTGGATGAAATACCTTGACGGCTCATTCTCCATCTCCCTGCGCGCATGGGATGAAAGCTGGGCGGTTAAGGCGCATAGTTTGTGGAACCTGACTGTACAGCGCAAGTTCGACGACTTCATGAAAGCCCGCTTTAAAGCACGCTACATGAATTGGAAAGAACAGCTTGCCTGCAAACGCGCCCGCCGCGCATGGGAACGCGGCCTGCCTCGTTAAAACACGCTTAAAGGTCGTCTGAAAACAGTATTTCAGACGACCTTTATCCACAAATTGCCCCGTATCCGGCGCAAAAATTGAAGCAATGGATGGCATTGCTTACTCAATACCGACACGGCGCGTAAGGCAAAAATGCAACAAATGCGAAATACATGGCGCATATTTTTTTAAACGTCGGCGATAGCTGAAACCAATCTGTCAAAGCAGGCGGACTGACCTTGCTCCTGTCCGCTTTGCCCCATTTTTTCACTGGAGTGCATCATGCAAACACCTCTAAAATTCTTAACCGCCCTTGTTTTAACGGCATCGGCATTCTCAGCATCCGCTCACGGCATGCATAAACATAAGCCGCTGACCTTTGAAGAGCTGCCCAAAATCTGCCAACAATACTTCACACGCGCGGAGAATTGTTACAAAAAAGCGGGCGCCAAATCCGATTTTCAACGCAACAATACAAAATTCCTGTTTCAATCCCTGCCTGCCGCCGATTTAACGCAACGTGAAACCATGTGCAAAATTGCTATGGATTCGTTCGCCGAAAAAACGCGCTCGCTTCATTGCGAATAAGATTTTTGCCGGAAAGATATAGCAAAGGTCGTCTGAAAACTGAACTGCACCCCAA
>NZ_KV838132.1:0-731 GCF_001838645.1 Neisseria sp. HMSC70E02
CTTTGGTCACGACGATGTTGTCGGAACCTGCGGAAACGCTCGCGCCGTCTGCGTTGACGGTGTAAA
Organism: Neisseria sp. HMSC70E02; assembly: GCF_001838645.1. NCBI lineage: Bacteria > Pseudomonadati > Pseudomonadota > Betaproteobacteria > Neisseriales > Neisseriaceae > Neisseria > Neisseria sp. HMSC70E02. Next base: position 67 of record NZ_KV838132.1, read on the forward strand.
CGGTTTGACCGTTCGCACCTTGTTTGCCGGTAACGCTTGCAATGTTGGTACCGGCTTCGACTTCGGTCTTGGCGGCGGCAGTCAGACGGTTCAGCTGTCCGACGTTGGCGGCATCGGTGTCTTTCACACCGGCGGCAACATTACTGATGGCTTTGTTGCCTGCGTTGATGCCGTCAGCGGTGATGTTGACATCGCCTGCTTTCAGACCGTCTTTACCCAGAGCCACTTTGTTGCCGACTTTGACGCCGTCGTTGTTCACAACGGTATCGCCTGCGGTGAAGCTGTCGGCTTTGAGGTTGGGTGCGGTCGCCACTTTGTAAGTGGTGCTGCCGTCGGCATTTTGCTCTGGTGTGACGACGATGTTGTCGTTGCCGCTATCCACTTTGGACGTGGCTTTCGCTGCGGCTGCTTTGAGCTGTGCAACGTTCACTGCGTCGGTGTCGTCCGTACCTTTGGCTACGTTGGCAATTTTATTGCCTCCGTTGTTCAGACCGTCTTTGGTCAGGCTGACAGGTTTGCCTGCTTTGCCGTTGCCCACAGTCAGTCCGTTGTCGGTCAGGACGCTGCCGCCAACAGTTACTTTGTCGAAGGAGACGTCGTCTGAAGTCGCGACGGTGATGTGTTTACCGTTGCGGCTGACTTTGACGTTTTTGCCTTCTTTAAAG
>NZ_KV838133.1:0-1010 GCF_001838645.1 Neisseria sp. HMSC70E02
TTGGTGTAATACAACTGGCTGCCGTTGATCGCATCGGTCGAATCCGCAGATACCACACCTGCCGCCACACCTTGTACCTGACGGGTCTCGTCCGTACCGTTGCCGACGGTGACGACACCGGCGACTTTGCTCGCGGCGGCAGCCGAACCTGCTTTGCCTGCCACGGCTTTGTCGTTCAGGCCGCCGTAGGTATAGGCTTCGCCTTTGGCCGCATCAGCCGTATGGATGCCTTGGGTTTGGGCGCGGTCGCCGAGGTAGACGGAGTCGTTGACTGTGGCTTTGATGTTGCTGCCCAGTGCGTAGGCGTTGTCGGCGGATACGTTGTTGTTGTTACCGATGGAGTAAGAGCTGTTGCCGCTTACTACGGTCGGGTCACCGATGGCGCCGGAGTTTTTGCCGCTGACGATGTTGCCGGTACCGATGGCGATGGTGTTCTCGGCGTTGGCTTTGGCACCTTTACCGATGGCGATGGCGTTGGTGCCTTTGGAGGCGGCTTGGAAGCCGACTGCTGTGGCGTAGGCGCCGCTCGCGCTGGAGTCTTCGCTGTTGCGTGCCTGTACGTCGGGGTTCACTTCGCCGTCGTTGGTATGGAAGAACTTGATGCCTTGTTCGTTCATACGGCCTACGGCTTCGATGACGTTGTTGGTCACGTACATGCCTTGGTCTTCGACGTTGTAGGTCACGAGGCTGTAACCGTTGGACTGGGCAATCTTGGTCTCGTTCGTAACGTTGGTTACGTTCGGATTGTTGCTGTTGTCCACCAGGGTAATGTTTTTGATATTACCCAAGCCTGCTTTGCCGTCTGCTTCGACTGACGGCGGTGCAGTGTTGACGTTGCCGCCGTTGCTGCCGATCAGTTCGTAAACTTGGTGCAGTTGTCCGCCGTTGACGGCATCGGTGCTGCCTGCGGCGACGGTGCCTGCGGCGACGCCGGTCACTTTCTTACCGCCTGCGTTGATACCGTCGGCAGTGATGTTGACATCGCCTGCTTTCAGACCGTCTTTACCCAG
>NZ_KV838134.1:0-215 GCF_001838645.1 Neisseria sp. HMSC70E02
ACGGTTGTCTGAAAGCGGCGCAGCCGTTTTGCCCTCTCCCCGACCCTCTCCCGCGGGAGAGGGGGTAGGGTATGGTTTGACCTTTTCCGTCGGGATGTCGAGGATATTGTGCGCGGGGTCGAAGGCGAACAGTTCGTTGCCCGCTTTAGTAATCCTGCCCAGTTTGTCGTACTCGAACTGCGTCGTGCCCGTCCGCTGGTCGGTGCTGTGGGTCA
>NZ_KV838135.1:0-237 GCF_001838645.1 Neisseria sp. HMSC70E02
GCCAGTCGGTTTCGGGCAGGCCGTTTCGGGCGTTCTCTTCTTTGCTCGGCACCTTCCATTGGTGTTGGGCGATGAGTTGGCCGTTTCCGTTGTAGTCGAAGCAGGTGATGCTGTGGCAGTTGGCGGCGCGGACGAGGTTACCGTCCAAGTCGTAGCCGTAAACGGTCTCCTGAACTCGGTCGCCGACGTCGCGGGCGAGGGTGTGGATTAGGCGTCCCAATATATCGCGTTTGAACT
>NZ_KV838136.1:0-213 GCF_001838645.1 Neisseria sp. HMSC70E02
GCCAGTAAAACCAACCGCACTACCGGCGACGAACCCGCCCTTCCGGGCCGCAAGGGTGTGCTTTCCCGTACCGCCACCAAACCCGCCTGGCCGATGATGCATTCTTCTTCGGTTAAAATCCGCAAGCGCCACATCATTCGCGCCGGCGATATGTTCCACATGAACAACAAGTTCAAGAAGAAACTGCCGCCCAAACCCTGTATTTCCTGCAAA
>NZ_KV838137.1:0-731 GCF_001838645.1 Neisseria sp. HMSC70E02
CTTTGGTCACGACGATGTTGTCGGAACCTGCGGAGACGCTCGCGCCGTCTGCGTTGATGGTGTAAACAGTTTGACCGTTCTTACCTTGTTTGCCGGTAACGCTTGCAATGTTGGTACCGGCTTCGACTTCGGTCTTGGCGGCGGCAGTCAGACGGTTCAGCTGTCCGACGTTGGCGGCATCGGTGTCTTTCACACCGGCGGCTACGTTGCTGATGGCTTTGTTGCCTGCATTGATACCGTCGGCAGTGATGTTGACATCGCCTGCTTTCAGACCGTCTTTACCCAGAGCCACTTTGTTGCCGACTTTGACGCCGTCGTTGTTCACAACGGTATCGCCTGCGGTGAAGCTGTCGGCTTTGAGGTTGGGTGCGGTCGCCACTTTGTAAGTGGTGCTGCCGTCGGCATTTTGCTCTGGTGTGACGACGATGTTGTCGTTGCCGCTGTCCACTTTGGATGTCGCTTTTGCTGCGGCTGCTTTGAGCTGCGCAACGTTCACTGCGTCGGTGTCGTCCGTACCTTTGGCTACGTTGGCAATTTTATTGCCTCCGTTGTTCAGACCGTCTTTGGTCAGGCTGACAGGTTTGCCTGCTTTGCCGTTGCCCACAGTCAGTCCGTTGTCGGTCAGTACGCTACCGCCTACGGTCACTTTGTCGAAGGAGACGTCGTCTGAAGTCGCTACGGTGATGTGTTTACCGTCGCGGCTGACTTTGACGTTTTTGCCTTCTTTAAAG
>NZ_KV838138.1:0-1000 GCF_001838645.1 Neisseria sp. HMSC70E02
GGGGAGCGGGACGTCTTCGTTTCCGAAGACGAGCGTTTCTACGTCAACCGCCTCACCTCCGTCACCTTCAACGGCAAGGAACTGGTGCGCTACGACTATGACGGCTACGGCGATTTGACCGCCGTTTACGGACGCGACGGCAAAAAACTGCGCGGTTTCGCCTACCGCAACCACATCATGGTCGAACACAGTCAGCCCGACGGACTGGTATCCCGCTACGAATACGACCGTTACGACACCGACGGCAAAGTGCTCAAAAGCAGCAACAACCTCGGCGAAGAATGGACGTTCGACTACCGCAAAGACCATACCGTCGTTACCGACGCATTGGGACGGACGGAAGTGTACGGTTTCGATGAAAACCGGGAACTTATCTACCGCATCGATGCCGACGGACAACGCAGCGACAGCGAACGCGACAGCTACGGCCGCATTACCGTAGAGCGCGACCCGCTCGGACGCGAAACCCGCTATCTCTACGATACCGAAGGCAACGTCATCGCCATCACCGCGCCGGACGGCAGCAGCACCCAAATCGACTACCACGAAACCCTCAACCTGCCGGTTGCCGTCAACGATCCCGCAGGCAGGATTACCGCCTACGATTACGACGGACGCGGCAACCTCATCAGCATCACCGACCCCGCCGGTTACACCACAAGCTACGGCTACAACGCCCAATGGCTGCCCGAAACCATTACCGACGCCTTAGGCAAAACCAGACGCCTACACTACGACACCCTCGACCAGCTCGTCAGCTTTACCGACTGTACCGGCGAAACCACCCGTTTCGGTTACACCGAATACGGCGATCTCGAAACCGTTACCGATGCGCTGGGCCATACCACCCGCCGCCACTACGACGCAGCGGGCAACCCCGTCCGTACCGACTATCCCGACGGCAGTCACGAAACCTTCGAATACGACCGCCTCAACCGGCTGACCGCCCACATCGACGGACTCGGTGCCAAAACCGCCTACGAACTCGCAGTGGACGGAC
>NZ_KV838139.1:0-3178 GCF_001838645.1 Neisseria sp. HMSC70E02
AGGTGCAGGTGTGGTTTCTTCTATCATCGCTTAATTGAAGGATATTGATAAATGGCAAACCAAAAAATCCGTATCCGCCTGAAAGCTTATGATTACAGCCTGATTGACCGTTCTGCTCAAGAAATAGTTGAAACTGCAAAACGTACCGGTGCCGTTGTAAAAGGTCCGATTCCGTTGCCGACTAAAATCGAACGTTTCAACATTCTGCGTTCTCCACACGTGAACAAAACTTCTCGTGAACAATTGGAAATCCGCACCCACTTGCGCCTGATGGACATCGTGGACTGGACTGACAAAACTACCGATGCACTGATGAAACTGGACTTGCCAGCCGGTGTTGATGTAGAAATTAAAGTTCAATAATCGCTGCTTTTGATAGAAAGCCGAATGGTTTATCCGTTCGGCTTTTTATTTATTAACCCATTGAAGCATTTATGGTGGATTCAAATAGAAATAGGGCATTCTGTTGATTGGTATTTTGCTCAATCGAGACTTTATGGATGGAATTGAGTTTTTGAATTTTATAGTGGATTAAAATTGCAATGATACGGCGTTGCCAACGCCCTTATGTACTACCCGTACACGGCGGGCGTTGCCGCCTTGTCTCATTTTTATTTTAATCCACTATATTAGGTCTTGCTTACTGTTAAAGATCGATATGTGCATCATTGGAAATCGGTTTGTATTTGTATGGGGAGCCGGTGTTCCGGTGTGAGATAAATAATTCTTTGAACACTTTTCGTGAGTAAAGCCTACGCGACGTTTTCTCCCTTTATTCAGGACAAAGGTCGTCTGAAAGCATAGGTGCAGCAGGTCAAAGAAACCATGTTGAGGTCGTCTGAAAACAGATGGTTGGTGAAATTCATTTGAGCTTTTGCGAAAACCAGTCTTGAAGAATGGCAAATTTTGATGGGTTATTGCGATTTGGCCAACTCTTGTCCAAAGGATGCAATAAGCTGGCGGTAAATTTGATAAGCTGATAAACGGTTGCGATTTTGGTATTTTTCATCCTCTTTTGCGGGGGAGAGGAATAGGGAAAATACGGAAATAGCGGAAATATAGTGGCTTAACTTTAAACCAGTACGGCGTTGCCTCGCCTTAGCTCAAAGAGAACGATTCTCTAAGGTGCTGAAGCACCAAGTGAATCGGTTCCGTACTGTCTGTACTGTCTACGGTTTCGTCGCCTTGTCCTGATTTAAAGTTAATCCACTATAAAATGAAACGGCTTTGCAGCAAGTTTATTGATACAAAAAGGTTGTCTGAAATCCGATTTTCGTTTTCAGACGACCTTTTGAGCAAATGATGGCGTTATTTGGGCTCTTGCGGCACATAACCTTGAACGGCATCTGCACCGTCGCCGAAGAAATACTGTTCCATTTGTTGTGCCAGATATTCGCGTGCGCGTGGGTCGGCGAGGCTTAAACGGTTTTCGTTAATCAGCATGGTTTGGTGGCGTGTCCACGCATTCCAAGCTTCTTGGGATACATTTTCAAAAATGCGCTTGCCCAATTCGTTGGGCAGTGGTGGGAATTTCATACCTTCGGCTTCTTTGCCGAGTTTGACGCAGTGAACCATACGGGTCATGGCGGTTTTCCTTCAAAAACGGGGTTTCAGACGAGGCATATTTTAACGTATCGGCTGACGTTCGGAAAGGCGGGGAGGGGCTTACCACATTGCCTTTCTACGCAAAGGCTCGTTATGGTCCCCTTTGACAAGCTCCCAAATGGTTAGGCCCATTTGGGGTCCGAGTAGCACATCTTGTGTCCGCACACCTTCTCCCTCAGGGAAAATTTCGCCTTTATTGAAATGGCAGGTTTTACCGTCAAAGCTGGTGATTTTCCACATGCCCGAAATCGGGACAGGCTCTTCCTCGACGCCGATGATTTCCTGCGGCGCTTGGGTATAGATCTTCTTGCCGTCTTTTTCTTCCACTTCCCAACCGTCCCATCTTCTCGACCAATAATACATCTGTTCGCGGGTAATGCCGCCCATATTTTCACGGGGGTATTTTTCGCGTATCGGTTCTAAAGCGCGGTTTAGCGCAATGTAGTCCAAGGGTAAATCTTCGTGGATATCTCCGGTTTCAGGTAAATTGCCAATTTTGAAAACTTTGATACCTGCTATATCACGCATCTTAATATCGGGATGATTTGCCAAAACAGGCTCTATCCTGCCTGCCGGAAGCTGTCCGTAAAGTTCTCTGCCGATCAATGTGTACCAACTGATACTGCGGATATTGTAGTCATAGAAATCTGCCAAATAATCGGTCGTGACCGGAATCAGCCCCAAATTCTCGCGACACACCCCGTATTCGTACGGTGCACCGTCGTAATAATTATGCGGTGGAATTGCTGCCAGACCGATATAGCCATGGAAAACATCCAGCTTCTCTGCAATCTTGTCGACAAATTCATCTAATTTTGCCAAATCTTTGGGGGAAGACAAAATTTCCAGTGGCAGGTTAAAAAGCAAGGTGCCTCTTGATATATCTGGATCGTTTGCAAAGTAGGCGGCAAAAGAGGTAATGTCGAAATAATAGGATGCGCTGGTATCTGCATGCTCGCTTTGCATTCCCCACATCACTTTGGGCGGATTTTCCTTCCGACTATCCAGCCAACGGTAGATTGTATCCCGTTCTTTCAGATATGATTTTTCGGTCAGTTTGACTTTTTTAATATCCCTATGGCCTCTTTCGTGCCTAGCTATTGTCAGCTTGTCTTTCGCCCATTCGTAATAGAAATCCATCAAACCGGTTAAGGCATCGGCGACATCATCGCGGGTATTGAAATAGACTACGCCGCGTATGCCCAGTTGCAACAGGGTAAAGCCATGTTCGTTGTAGCGTTTGGTGCGGTCGGCGGTGTAGCGGATGGCGGCGAGTTGCTTTTCGATGTCGTTCATGGAATGTCCTTATGTTGATATGACAAACGTCGTCTGAAAGAGTGTAGCGTTTTCAGACGACCTTTACCGCAAAGTAGGATTATTCGGCATAAATGAGGGTTGAACGGAATGGGGTGGCAGGGATGGGGTCATCTGAAAACCGTGTCCGGCTTTGCAGAATCACCAGCCCGCCTTGTTGGCACTACCTTCCGCTTACGCCTCAAACGTATCCAGCCAAATCCGCCGGCTCTCGTCGGTATCGGTACAGCAAACCGTAGCGCGGGTTCTACCCGCGAAG
>NZ_KV838139.1:3278-4063 GCF_001838645.1 Neisseria sp. HMSC70E02
GCGTGTTTTGATGAATAAAGGTCGTCTGAAAACCCGTGTTCGGTTTTGCAACATTATCAACCCGCCTGTTGGCACGATTTTGCGCTTACGCCTCAAACGTATCCAGCCAAATCCACTAGCTCTCGTCGGTATCGGCACAGCAAACCGTAGCGCGGGTTCTACCCGCGAAGCAGATGTCAGCACAAATACCCGACTCAAACTGACGGACGGAAAATCCCGTGGGCAAAGCCCACGCTACGGGGTTCGGTTATCTCAAATGAGTTTTGATGAATAAAGGTCGTCTGAAAAACGTGTCCGGCTTTGCAGCATCATCAGCCCGCCTGTTGATGCGACCTTCCACTTACGCCTCAAACGTATCCAGCCAAATCCACTAGCTCTCGTCGGTATCGGCACAGCAAACCGTAGCGCGGGTTCTACCCGCGAAGCAGATGTCAGCACAAATACCCGATTCAGACTGACGGACGGCAAAGCTCGCGGGCAAAGCCCACGCTACGGGGTTCGGTTATCTCAAAGCGTGTTTTGATGAATAAAGGTCGTCTGAAACCGCGTTCGGCTTTGCAGCATCACCAGCCTGCCTGTTGGCACGACTTTGCGCTTACGCCTCAAACGTATCCAGCCAAATCCACTAGCTCTCGTCGGTATCGGCACAGCAAACCGTAGCGCGGGTTCTACCCGCGAAGCAGATGTCAGCGCAAATACCCGAATCAGACTGACGGACAGCAAAGCTCGCGGGCAAAGCCCACGCTACGGAGTTCGGTTATCTCAAGCGTGTTTTGATGAATAAA
>NZ_KV838139.1:4163-6076 GCF_001838645.1 Neisseria sp. HMSC70E02
AGCGCGGGTTCTACCCGCGAAGCAGATGTCAGCATAAATACCCGATTCAAACTGACGGACGGCAAATCCTGCGGGCAAAGCCCACGCTACGGGGTTCGGTTATCTCAAAGCGTGTTTTGATGAATAAAGGTCGTCTGAAACCCATGTCCGGCTTTGCGGCATCACCAGCCCGCCTGTTGGCACGACTTTTCGCTTACGCTTTAAACGTATCCAGCCAAATCCGCCAGCTCTCGTCGGTATCGGCGCAGACGGTCAGGGTTTCGCCGTTTTCGATGCTTTGGAACGACAGACTGCGGGCGTGGAGCATGAGGCGGGTGGTGCCGAGGTGGGCGGCGGTGGCGTGGTTTTGGCGCAGGTCGCCGTAGTTGGTGTCGCCGACGATGGGGTGGAAGATGTGTTTCATGTGGCGGCGGAGTTGGTGTTTGCGGCCTGTGTTCGGGATGAGTTCTGCCCACGAGTAGCGCGAGGTTGGGTAGCGGGCGGCGGATTGGAAGGGCAATTCGGTGCGCGCAAGGCAGTGGTATCGGGTTTGAGCGTCTTGGAGGGTGGCTTCGGTTTGGGATTCGGCGATTTTGTCGGGCTGATATTTGAGGGGGTAGTCGATGAGTCCGTCGTCGGGCAAATATCCGCGCACGATTGCCCAGTAGGTTTTGTGTGTGTTTTTTTGTTCGAACTGCTGCGTCAGCAGGCGGGCGGCTTCGGGGTCGAGGGCAAACAGGAGGACGCCGGATGTGGGGCGGTCGAGGCGGTGGGCGGGATAGACGTGTTGTCCGATTTGGTCGCGCAGGGTCTGCATGACGAACTGTGTTTCGTGGCGGTCGAGCCAGCTTCGGTGGACGAGCATTCCGGCGGGTTTGTTGACGGCGATGGTGCGGCTGTCGCGGTAGAGGATGTCGAGCATGGCGGGATGTGGGCGGAAATGGGGGATTGTAACGCAAGAGGTCGCGGCTGAGACGGCAATCTTGGGCTGGAACGCATGATTCGGTTCAAATAAGGAACACTTACTGCCGTTCATGTTTGCGTTTTCAGACGACCTCGGGTTCTGTCGGTTACAATGTGGGGGTTCAACAAGATGAAGGAAAAACTGTGAGCCTGCTCAAAAAACTGCCCAAGCCTATGCTGACCGATGAGGCGCGCCGCGAGATTCAGGCGCGGGAGTCGTATCATGTTTTGAAGATTATTTCGGAATTTGTCGAAGCGGGCGAGGAGCTGCGGGCGATTCAGCCTGCGGTCAGCATTTACGGCAGCGCGCGCACGCCGGAAAATCATCCCGACTACGAATTTACGCTGCGGCTGGCGCGCAAGCTCTCGGATGCCGGTTTTTCCGTCATTTCGGGCGGCGGTCCGGGGATTATGGAAGCGGCGAACAAAGGCGCGTTTGCGGGCGCAAGCCCTGCGGTGGGGCTGAATATTGTGTTGCCGCACGAGCAAAAAGCCAATCCGTATCAGGATTTGTCCATCAAGTTCCAACATTTCTTCCCGCGCAAAGTGATGTTTGTGAAACACGCGGTCGCGTATGTCGTCATGCCCGGCGGCTTCGGCACGCTGGACGAACTGTTTGAAAGCCTGACGCTGGTGCAGACGGGCAAAACGCCCGACCGCCCGATTATCTTGGTGGGCGAGGATTTTTGGTCGGGCTTGTTGGACTGGATACGCAAAGAGCTGCTCGGGCGCGGGCTGATTTCGGAAGCGGATATGGATTTAATCCGACTGATTGACGGTGAAGACGAAATCATCGAAGAAATCTTCGCGCACTACGAAAACCGCTTGGAAGATTTTTCCGAAGGCGTCAACGCGTGGTCGCTCGGATTGTGACGGGCTGATAGGTCGTCTGAAAACCTTCCGAATCTCGCGGGTTGAGTTGAAATCAAGACCAAGCGGCAACGCCGTACTGGTTTAAAGTTAATCCACTA
>NZ_KV838139.1:6176-13449 GCF_001838645.1 Neisseria sp. HMSC70E02
CGTACTGGTTTAAAGTTAATCCACTATAGAATCGTTTCAGACGACCCCTGCCTATTTCGGTACAATACCTTTTCGCCGCAAGGCTGCCACGCCGCCGCGAACATTCCCTTTATCCACTCCACCCGACCCAACCGTTCATGACCGATACCGCCCAAATCATTACCAGCTACGGCCGCCGCTACATCGTGCGCACGCCCGACGGCAAAACCTACGAAGCCAGCACGCGCAAAAAGCGGGTGGACTTCGCCTGCGGCGACCGCGTGCATATCCAAACCGTCAACGCCGAACAAGCCGTCATCGAAGACTACCTGCCGCGCGAAAGCCTGCTCTACCGTCAAGACGCTTGGAAAACCAAGCTCATCGCCGCCAACGTCAGCCAGCTCCTTATCGTTACCGCCGCCGTTCCCTCGCCAAGTGAAGCCCTGCTGCAACGCGCCCTCCTAGCCGCCGAAGCCGCGGGCATCCAAGCCGTCATCATCCTGAACAAAGCCGACCTGCCCGAAACCGCCCTCTGGCGCGAAAAACTCAAATTCTACAAAACGCTCGGTTATCCCGTCATCGAAACCTGCGCGCTGGAAAACGCCGACATCCTGCGCCCCGTCCTGCAAGGGCATACCAACATCCTGCTCGGACAAAGCGGCATGGGCAAATCCACCCTGACCAACGCCCTCTTGGGCAACCAAACCGCCCGCACCGGCGACATCTCCACCGCGCTCGATTCCGGCAAACACACCACCACCCACGCCCAGCTTTACGATTTAAACGAAGCAACCCAATTAATCGATTCCCCCGGTTTGCAAGAATTCGGCCTGCACCACCTCCAAGCCGCCGACCTGCTGCAATACTTCCCCGATCTGCGCCACCTCGTCGGGCAATGCCGCTTCCACAACTGCACCCACCGCGCCGAACCCGGCTGCGCCGTCAAAGCCGCCGCCGAAGCAGGCGAAGCCAAACCCGAACGCATCGAATTTTTGCAACGGATAACGGATGAGTTGTTGAGGTAGGGAGAAGCGGTTGGTCTTGGTGAACTAAAAAAGGTCGTCTGAAAACTTGAGGGGTAGGTTTTCAGACGACCTTTTTTATTGTGGAGAGGGTTTGGGATGGAGAAGCGATTGACTCATTCGATACAAAGGATTTCTCCGAATAGGTACGCCTAGCCCGATGATCGGCAGCACGCCATAACGCTTCGAGCAAAGTGTAGCGTGGGCTTTGCCCACGAAATCTGCCAATCAATTTCTGAATCAAACCATAAACCGAGTTTTTCGTGGGCAAAGCCCACGCTACGGTGGTAGATCAACGTTAATTGGGATAGGGAAGCGATTTGCTCATTCAACGCGGAGGATTTCTCCGAAAAGGTATGCCTAGCCCGATGATCAGCAGCACGCCGTAACGCTTCGAGAAAAGTGTAGCGTGGGCTTTGCCCACGAGACCTGCCAATCGGTTTCCGAATCAGAAATCAGTCAATCGGTTTCTAAATCGGATCATAAACCGAGTTTTTCGTGGGTAAAGCCCATGCTACGGTTTGGCTGTCTGCATCGTTAAAGGGTTTGTGCTTTGCGTTAAACCTTGCCCGTCCAATCAAACGTTTCCAAGAAGTCAGGCAGCTCGGAGAGGCTGTTGAGTATGGCAAGATGCGGGGCGGTGTGCAACATGGCGGCGGAGTGTGCGCCTGTGGTGAGGGCGACGGCGGGGGCTTTGGCGTTGGCGGCCATTTCCAAGTCGTGGGTCGTATCGCCGACAACCAAAGTTTCCTGCGGCGTCAGCCCCAGTTCGTCGCATAGTTTGAAAACCATGTCGGGTGCGGGTTTGGATGCTTGTTCGCTGGCGCAGGTCGTCGCCATCCAAAAATCGGCTGTACCGGTTTGCGCGATGGAGCGGTCGAGTCCTATCCTGCCTTTGCCCGTGGCGACGGCGAGCCAGTAGCCTTGGTTTTGCAGGGTGTGCAGGCAGGGTAGGGCTTCGGGGAAGAGCGTCATGTTTTGGTTGTTGGGGTTGAGATAGTGTGCGGCGTAGGTTTCCGTCAATTCTTCGCGCATGTGTTCGCCGGCATACGGGGCGAGGCGGCGGATGATTTCCGGCAGGCTGTAACCGATGAGGGAGCGGACGGCATCGTCATCGGGAACGGGCATGCCGCAGTCGGCAAAACTTTGTTGGAAGGTGCGGATAATCGGGCGCGTCGTGTCTGCCAGCGTTCCGTCCCAGTCGAAGATAATCAGTTTAGGTTTCATCGTGCGCTTTCTTTCAGACGACCTTGGGGCAAGATATAGTGGATTAACTTTAAACCAGTACGGCGTTACCTCTCCTTAGCTCAAAGAGAACGATTCTCTAAGGTGCTGAAGCACCAAGTGAATCGGTTCCGTACTATCTGTACTGTCTGCGGCTTCGTCGCCTTGTCCTGATTTATGTTAATTCCACTATAAAAAAATCATAGCAGAAAATCCGATGCCTGCCTGCTTACGGATTGATGCAAACGTTAAAAAATCCTGCCTGAATTCAAACGCTAAGAACGGATGAATTTAGGTAAAAGGGTCGTCTGAAAAGTTTCAGACGACCCCTTGTTTATGGTTTCTTGCCGGAGAATATGAAGGAAGACGTTGCTTTGACTCCCTGCTGCCAGGCTTATCTTTTCATTTTGTGGAAGATGATGGGCTGTTCCGGCGCGCGGGTCAGTTGGCGCGGCAGCGTCAGCATCGCCAATATCCAGACGCTCAATGCGTAAAGAAATATTCCGCCTTGCCGCATGCCGCCCAATGCCGCGCTGCCCAGCAAAGATTCCAAGATAATCACGACCAAAGCCGCCGCACACGCCGCCGCCCCGCTTAAAAACAGGGCGTAGTGGAAATGGCGGCGCATCATTTTTTTGTAGGCGAGTTTGGTCAGTCCGCCCGCGATAATCAAGTTGAAAAAGCCGAATACGCCGCAGATAAACCAAACGATGGCGTCATCCCAGCCCGCTACTTGCCGCAACTGCCCGTTTTGGAAGGTCAGCAGCAGTCCGGAATGGCGGAACAGCCCGACTGTGATGATTTCGTGCAGCAGCAATGCCAGGGGCAGGGTCAGGAAAATCAGGGCAATCAGCAGCGGGCGGTAGGGTTTTTCTTGGGTGAGGTACATGATGGATAGGGAAGGGGGTTGGATGTGGTGCGGCGTCTGCTTGGGATGCTGTCGGCGTGCCTTAATTCAGTATCTGCCGCACTTGTTTCAAAACCTGCCAGGCTTTTGCTTTAAGCTGCGGTTGGCGCAGCAGGCGGGCAGGGTGGGGAAGGATGAAGCGGGGGGTGTTGCCGCAGAGTGTGTCTATCAATGGGGCAAGTTCGGGTTTGTCAAAGATTTGACCCACCAATAACACGGCTTTCGCCTGCGTATCAGCCAGCTCTCGGGCAAGCTGGGGCAGCTCGGCTTGGATTTGTTCGTCAGTAGGGTGCGGGCTGAAAACGGGCGCTGCTTTGACCCAACTGGTTTTGTAGGCTTGTTGGGGCGTCAGGCGGATGGCGGCAAGCATATTGTCGAGCAGGACGCCGACCGCGCCGTGAAAGAGCTGTCCGTGCAGGCTGTCTTCGGTTGCGGGGCAGATGCTGATGATGATGACTTCGGACGGACGCGCTTCGGTTTGCAGGCGCGGGAGGTCGTCTGAAACGGTTGCGGCGGGAGCTTTGCCGGTGTTTTCGGGTGCAGAATGTGTCCGCGCGGATGGGGAAGGCGCGTCAACCGGCGCGTCAGACGGCGGGATGGGGGGCGTTGTTGCAGAGGCAGTTTTTTCGTGTTGAACCGCCGCCATCGCCGCCATGCGGGCATGATGTGCCGATGCAGAAATCGTGCGAACGGCTTCGGCAACTTGGGCGGCAGCAGGTTTCTGCGGCTGCGTAACGGGCGCATCGCCCGCAGGCGGAATGACTTTGGCGTGACGGTTCAGCCACATCGGGCCTAAGCCTAATGCCTGATGCAAGTGGAGATAGCGGCTGCTTAACATGGTTTTTCCATTAATACGGCGTCTTCATGCCCGCCTTCGGGCAGGGAATAGTAATGTTTGCGGATGCCGACCTCGGTAAAGCCGTATTTGAGATACAGCGATTGGGCGGCGGCATTGCCGGCGCGGACTTCCAACAGCAGGCGCGTGATACCGGCGGTTTGGGCGTGGCGGAACCAATGTTCCAAAAGTGCGGCGGCAATGCCTTGGCGGCGGTATTCGGGAGCGGTGGCAATTAAATGCAGCTCGGATTCATCCAATATATCCTGCCACACGATGAAGCCGCTGACGACGCCGTCGGTCTCGCAGACCCACAGTTTATCCGTACTCTGCGCCAATGCGGAGGCAAATTGTTTCACAGACCAGGGCGAAGGGTTGCTGACCGTATCAATCGCGGCAAGGGCAGGGCAGTCGTCTGAAAAAGCGGGGCGGATATTCATGCCAGCGCTTTCCGTTCTGCCTGCTCTTTGGCGGTCAGGGCGACTTTGTTGCGGACATAAAGCAATTCGGCGTGCGCGGCATCGGACGCGGGATAACGCCCGCTGAGTGCCAGCTTGAGATAGTCGGAAGCGGCAGGCATTTGCGGCGTTCCGGCAAAGGGCGGCGCATCGGTCAGCGCAAACGCATTGCCTATGCCGCCGGTAAACGCACGGCCTTCGGGTTCGACAATTTCAGCCGCTTTACCGACCTGATAATCGCCGAGCCGCCGGTGCGCGCCCGTGTCGAACCATGCGTAAAACACTTCGCCCATGCGCGCGTCGGTCGCCACCAGTACGCAGCTTTGTCCGGGCAGCAGATACGCCGCCGCATCCAGACAGGGGATGCCGATGAGGGGCGTATCAAACGGCGTCGCCAAACCTTGCGCCACGCCTGTTCCGATACGCAAACCGGTAAACGCTCCGGGGCCTTGTGCATAGACGATGACGCCCAAATCCGCCGCCGTAATACCCGCCTGCTCAAACAAAACACGAATCTGCGGCAGAATCAAATCGGATTGCTTGGTGCCGACATCTTCATGAAACGAAACAATCTGGCCATCGGTTTGCAACGCGAGGGACAGGTAGGAAGTGCTGGTGTCGATGGCAAGGACAGGTCGTCTGAAATCGGCTTGCATGGCGTGTTCTTCAAGATAAAAATTTTAGGATGGATTATAGCATTGTCGTCTTGATTCATGCCCGATAGGGTTTTCAGACGACCTCAATGATGTTTCAGCACTTTAAAAAAGGACTGTCTCGAAACTGGGGCAGGGCAGGCAAGCCGCTACCAAACCGATTTCCCAACTCAGGCCTGCCTTGCACAGAATAGTCAATTTGTTCCCAACAGGATTGACGACAATCAACCGGCGGCTTTAAAATGAATTCAAGAATCGTTATTATTTTTACAACATCAGGAGAAAATTTATGGCAAAAAAAGTCAGCATTTTAGTAGGCAGCCTGCGTAAAGGATCGTTCGCCCGCAAAGTGGCGCAAAACGTCATCCCCATGTTCCCCGAAGGCTACGATGCCCAAATCGTCGAAATCGGCCATTTGCCGCTCTACAATTTCGACTACGACGACCCCGCCGAAACCGACTTCCCCACACCCGAAAGCTATACCGCCTTCCGCGAAACCATCAAAGCTTCCGACGGCGTATTGTTCGTTACCCCCGAAAACAACCGCACCGTCCCCGCCTGCCTGAAAAACGCGATAGACATCGGCTCCAAACCCAACGCCGACGTCGCCTGGAAAAACACGCCCGCAGGCATCATCAGCCATTCCGTCGGTAAAATGGGCGGTTACAGTTCGCAAAAAAACCTGCGCCTTGCCTTGTCCTACTTCAATATGCCGCTGACCGGACAGCCCGAAGTCTTCCTCGGCAACTCCCCCACCTTGTTTGACGACAACGGCAAACTCATCGAATCCGCGCGCAGCTTCGTCCAAGGCTATATCGACCAACTCGTCGCCCTCATCGAGAAGAACCCCAAATAAACACAGCAGAAAACTGTCGACTTTAGAAAATAGCTTATTTTCTAAACATCAAAAGTTTAATGCAGAAAGGTCGTCTGAAATCTAAGGTTTCAGACGACCTTTCTTTTAAATCAATAACGTCAGGAGAGGCGCACATCAAAAGCTCGTCTGAAAAAAGCAAATCCAACGGGTCTGCAACCATTCAGACGACCCATCAGCCGGTTATCCCATTCGCTTTACCCATTACATCGTTCAAGCTACTATACGAACTACGTTGTCATTTAAAAAGTGAACCGCCCTGAGCATTGTGGCGGACAAAAAAGGAAAAAAATGAAAAAATTATTTAGGTTTTTAGGCTTGGTAGTTTTAGTCGCCGCTCTTCCGGTTTTATCGATCTATGCCTCTTCAGTAAAAGAAATCTTCAATCAAAAGGATGATTTTTTTGTGGATACCGATAAGGAACGCTCGTTTTCATTTATGCTAAACAACTATTCCGACCGAGGTGTAACGATTTTTTATCAACAGGTCGGGCAAACATGGCATTTAGGTGGAATCAGTCCTTATGCAGAGGAAGGAGGTGGACAATGTTGCGTTTCCATCCCACGCTGGCATGAGGGGATGACGCTGCCACTGACTTTGATGATAAGCACGGATACAAATGAATTTGAAGAGCGTAACGTTAATGCGAAGGTAGATAAATTTACCGATGAAGACAACGGATTATTGCAGTTTCACATTTTGCCGGATTATTCAGTGCGTGTATTAATTTCAAGTTACGGTAGGCAGAGGCCGGAAAATTCTATGCATCAGTTTCATGAAACTTTGAAAAAAGATAACGAAGCATACCGTAAGGAAAATCCGGATTTTTAAATTAAGATGAGCGAAACGATGAGCAAAGCTGAATAATGATTTTCGCAAAACCGTTTATATAAATAGGGTACTCTACCGGCTATTTCCTATGGGTTATTGGGTGATCGGAATGACTTATGTTGCCAGCCCGAATATTTGCTGTCGAAAGAAAATATGAATTTAGAGATCCGACGCGATAGTATGTATTGGCATGTAAAAAGAAATGATTTAAAAGAAATAATTTCTTCATTACAAAGAGAAGGGAATTATTGGGAAGGGCAGGTTTTTTTAACAAAGCGCAAGAAAGAATACAAGCTTTCTTTTAGAGTTTTTCTGAATTCAAATGATGAAGATGAGTTTGATATAGCTGACGGTCAGTTTACTCTTTCAATATCCGATGATACCTTTTCCTTGTTGGAAGAATATAGTGTCATAGTCGGTAAATATTGCACGCCCTTTTCACATGAATTGAATGATCTATAGTAAATTAAAAACAAAATAGTACAATACT
>NZ_KV838140.1:0-372 GCF_001838645.1 Neisseria sp. HMSC70E02
GCCAGTCGGTTTCGGGCAGGCCGTTTCGGGCGTTTTCTTCTTTGCTTGGCACCTTCCATTGGTGTTGGGCGATGAGCTGGCCGTTTTCGTTGTAGTCGAAGCAGGTGATGCTGTGGCGGTTGGCGGCGCGGACGAGGTTGCCGTTCGGGTCGTATTGGTAAGCGGTTTCCTGAACTTGGTCGTTATCGCGGGCAAGGGTATGGATCAGCCGTCCCAATATATCGCGTTTGAACTCGGTAATCCGCAGCGGGGTTTGACTGTCGAGGTCGTCTGAAAGCGGGATAGCGTCTTTTTTGGGGACGGGCTGTCCGACCAGTTGCGCCATCAGTTTGGCGGTGAGGGAGGCGTCGTCGCCGAATTCGCGCTGCTCGA
>NZ_KV838141.1:0-389 GCF_001838645.1 Neisseria sp. HMSC70E02
CGGGTGTTTGCCGACGGCAGCGCTGTGTTGATGGAACGCGACGGTTTGGGCCGTCTGCTTAGCCACACCGATGCGATGGGGCGCGTTACCCGCTATCAGTACAGCAACGAGGGACAGGTTGAAACCATCGTCCGCCCCGACGGCGCCATCCTACATTTCGACTATGACGACTGCTACCGCCTGATCCGTAAAAGCGATGCGGAAGGCCGTTATGACGGCTATACCTACGACGAAGCGGGCAACCTGCTGACCCATACCGACCCGCTGAAACATACCACCCGTTTCGAATACGCCGACAACGGCCTGTTGCTGTCGGTAACCGATCCGAACGGCAGCAGCACCGCTTATCACTATAATGAAAACCGCCAGCCCGACCTCATTACCGACTG
>NZ_KV838142.1:0-285 GCF_001838645.1 Neisseria sp. HMSC70E02
ACATCGCCAAAGGCGTAGCGGCGAAAGACGCGGTAGACAACAAAGGCATCAGCTTCGCAGGCGACAGCGGTACGACCGTTGCCAACAAACTGGGCGATACCGTGGCGGTTAAAGGCGATGCCAACATCACCACCACCGCAGGCGCGAACGGCATTCAGGTCGGCCTCAACAAAGACCTGAAAGTAGACAGCGTCAAAGCAGGCGATACGGTTGTGAACAACAACGGCGTCAACGTCGGCGACAAAGTGGCTCTGGGCAAAGACGGTCTGAAAGCAGGCGATGTCA
>NZ_KV838143.1:0-266 GCF_001838645.1 Neisseria sp. HMSC70E02
ACCCGTGCGGGCAGTGTGCCGGCGATGTGGGGACGCGGTGTGGTGCGTTCGGGACGGAAGGCGAGTTGGGCGGGTATGGCGGTAAAGGTGTGGCTGTAGGCGGTATCGCGGCTGCCGCTGTGTTCCATACTAAGTACCAGCCAGCCGTCGGGTGCTTCGGGGAAGGCGGTATCGGTTTGGAACACTTTCATCGGCGCCATGGAGACGACGTTGCCGCTGCCGTTGGCGACGGTTTGGCGGCAGAGGACGGCTTCGTTCAACAGGGT
>NZ_KV838144.1:0-420 GCF_001838645.1 Neisseria sp. HMSC70E02
CCATCAACACAGCGCTGCCGTCGGCAAACACCCGCTTGGTCAACTCGTTATTGTAGTCGTAATGATATTGCTCGGTACGGCCCAACACGTCGGTTACCTCGGTATAACCGTCGTGATAGGTAAAGCGCCATTCTTCGCCCAAGGAGGTCCAGTTGCGCAACACCTTGCCGGTCGGGGTGTAATGGTCGTATTCGTATTCCGATACCAATCCTGCCGCATCCGTGTGCGACACCATCAGATTGTTTTTATAGCCGAAGCTGCGTTTGACGTTGCCGTCGCGGCCGATAACGCGGATCAGGTCGCCGCTGCCGTTGTATTCGTAGCGGACCAGCGGCCTGCCGACACGGACCGTTTCGCCGAAGGCGGGCAAACCCTCCAGCAGCGATACCGACAGCAGCCGCATTTTGGGCGACTGTTCGT
>NZ_KV838145.1:0-700 GCF_001838645.1 Neisseria sp. HMSC70E02
CCAGCCGCCTTCAGGCGGCTGTGTGTTGAAACAGGCTTGGCAAAAACGCCAAAAATAGGCGTCCCAACCAGCCGCCTTCAGGCGGCTGTGTGTTGAAACTTCTTCTGGTCGTGGTGCTACGCCCGGTTCTGGTGCCAGCCGCCTTCAGGCGGCTGTGTGTTGAAACCCTTTTGATCGTAAATAGGGACTTTGATAGATACCAGCCGCCTTCAGGCGGCTGTGTGTTGAAACATCCAACAGGTTCAAAACCATATTGGCGGTTTCCCCAGCCGCCTTCAGGCGGCTGTGTGTTGAAACATACGAATTTGTCGTATTCGGATTTTTGAAAGACCCAGCCGCCTTCAGGCGGCTGTGTGTTGAAACAGCACCCTACACACCGCAAGGCAGCAATACACCGCCCAGCCGCCTTCAGGCGGCTGTGTGTTGAAACGGGTATATGTAACCCCAGTTTTCCTGTTTACGCCGTGCCAGCCGCCTTCAGGCGGCTGTGTGTTGAAACAGCGGCTATCAGCAGGCCGTAACGGTAAAGCGCGTTCCAGCCGCCTTCAGGCGGCTGTGTGTTGAAACGACCAACGGCTGCAAAACCATTTCGACGACGTTCCCAGCCGCCTTCAGGCGGCTGTGTGTTGAAACCCTGAAGACGCATTGCAAATCGTCTATATCATGGCCAGCCGCCTTCAGGCGGCTGTGTGTTGAAACC
>NZ_KV838145.1:800-1163 GCF_001838645.1 Neisseria sp. HMSC70E02
CAGCCGCCTTCAGGCGGCTGTGTGTTGAAACCTGGAAGACTTTTTCGGAGAGTGTGATCCTGAATCCAGCCGCCTTCGGGCGGCTGTGTGTTGAAACGCTCTACCCACGGTGGCGGATAAAGTCTGACTTTCCAGCCGCCTTCGGGCGGCTGTGTGTTGAAACTTTGGTGTCGGTGCGTCATCTATTGGCAATATGGTCCAGCCGCCTTCGGGCGGCTGTGTGTTGAAACAGCAAAAAGCCGTTTGTCAAAGTGACTTTGGACTCCAGCCGCCTTCGGGCGGCTGTGTGTTGAAACCCGCGACTGGCACCTGCACCGCGACACGGAGCGGTCCAGCCGCCTTCGGGCGGCTGTGTGTTGAAAC
>NZ_KV838146.1:0-227 GCF_001838645.1 Neisseria sp. HMSC70E02
GCAAATCGCCACCCTCAACGACCTGACGGAAGGCGGTAAAGGCAAAACCAAAGTGGCGGCGGGTTATAATCAAACCGCCGTCAAACGCAGCTACGGCTACGACCGTACCGGCAACCTGACCCACAGCACCGACCAGCGGACGGGCACGACGCAGTTCGAGTACGACAAACTGGGCCGGATCACCCAAGCGGGCAACGAACTGTTCGCCTTCGACCCTGCGCACAATA
>NZ_KV838146.1:327-590 GCF_001838645.1 Neisseria sp. HMSC70E02
GCTACGACCGCACCGGCAACCTGACCCACAGCACTGACCAGCGGACGGGAACGACGCAGTTCGAGTACGACAAACTGGGCCAGATTACCCAAGCGGGTAACGAACTGTTCGCCTTCGACCCTGCGCACAATATCCTCGACATCCCGACGGAAAAGGTCAAACCATACCCTACCCCCTCTCCCGTGGGAGAGGGCAAAACGACCGAGCCGCTTTCGGACAACCGTTCCGCCATCCCCGACAACCGCCTGAAAACCTACAACGGC
>NZ_KV838146.1:690-2483 GCF_001838645.1 Neisseria sp. HMSC70E02
ATTTCTACGACCTGCACGACCAACTGGTTAAAGCTGAAATCTTCAAAAAAGACGGCAGCAAAGAAACTTGGGCGTACACCTACGACGCCTTGGGCAGAAGGATAGGCAAAGGTCGTCTGAAAACCAGTCAGGAAGTTTCAGACGACCTCGAAAACCAAACCCGCTTCGCTTGGGACGGCAGCCATCTCTTGCAAGAAGTCCACCCGGACGGCAGGTATACCTATATCTACGCCGACCAAGATTCCTACGAGCCGCTGGCACAAGTCCGCGATTGGACAACCGAAGACGGCGAAAGCCGACAACAAACCCGCTACTTCCACTGCGACCAAATCGGTATCCCGCGTGAGATGACCGATAAAGACGGCAACCTCTTATGGTTCGGCAACTACACCGGCTGGGGTCGTCTGAAAGAAGAAACCAGAGTAACAGATACTGCATACCAACCGTTCCGCCTGCAAAACCAGTATGCCGACCGTGAAACGGGGCTGCATTACAACTTCTTCAGGTATTATGAACCTGATGTGGGTCGGTTTGTGAATCAGGACCCGATTGGGTTGATGGGTGGGATGAATCTGTATCAGTTTGCGCCGAATACTCAGCAATGGATAGATCATTTAGGGCTTGATGTTAATATCATTCGATCTGATCGCTCAGTTACATTTATCCTTGATATTTCTTTAAATGGAAGGAATGTAACCAATACTGATATAGAAAATGTAAAGAATGGGATTGAACGAAACTGGAATGCTGGAGGATGGAAATATGGTGGATGCAATATTAGATTCATTGCAAATGTAAAAGCAAATGACAGCAAAATGGCTAACCAAATTACTGCCGAACCTATCAATGGTAGAAGTTATGTAAATAAAGCTGGAGGAAATAGAGGAGTTTGGTATATGAGGGATCCTAATGTCTCATGGGTAGCCGCTCATGAGGCTGGCCATCTAATGGGATTAGGTGATAGATACAAAGATATAAACGGGAAAAGTATTCCTCAAAAAGGATGGGAAAACAATATCATGGCTGCACCTAACAAACCTGTTGAACAGAGAAACATAAACGAATTAATACCATTTACAACAAAATGTGCCTGTAATATTTTGGAATACATGTAAACAATATTTTTATATTTATATTAATGGGATTTAAAATGAAAAATATACTACTCTCTTTTGGAATAATTTCTATAATACTTTCACTAGCCTGTACTTATAGAGAAAAATATTATTTCAATCAGGAAAATAAACCGAGAGAACTAGGCCAAGAATTATCAGGTTATCCTTTTGATTTTATAGTATTGAGAATGAAAACAGAAAGTACTAATAATATTGATGGATATGTAAATTTATGGATAAAAAATACCAACGGAGAATCTGAAGCTCTTGAAGCAATTCTGACTAAAAAGCAAATAGACTACCAAAAGAATAGCATTTATTATACTATTGATAAATTTGAACATTTTAAATTTAAAGATGTGCAAATTGAAAACAAAGAAGGTAGGATCTATCTAGATGGGCGTAATTTATCTGAAATTGGGAATGCAACCTTGTCTGAAGATGGGAAGCTAGAGATGGGAACATTTTACCGAACCTTTCATTAGAGTCCACAATCTGTTGCCAGCAAGCGAGGTTGGGTCGAGACCCAACAAAATATCAAGGTCGTCTGAAATAACCTTCAGACGACCTTTCCCTATACGCTTACCCTTACCTGCTTCAACCACAACGAAAACGGCCAACTCATTGCCCAGCACCAATGGAAAGTGCCGAGCAAAGAAGAGAACGCCCGAAACGGCC
>NZ_KV838146.1:2583-2859 GCF_001838645.1 Neisseria sp. HMSC70E02
CCACCGTCCTGCCCGACGGCAGACAGATCAACTATCTGTATTACGGCAGCGGCCACCTCCACCAAATCAGCCTCGACGACGAAGTCATTACCGACATCGAGCGCGACAAACTGCACCGCGAAATCTTCCGCACACAAGGTAAACTCGCCAGCCGTTACGAACTCGACCCATTAGGTCGTCTGAAAAGGCAAATCGCCACCCTCAACGACCTGACAGAGGGCGGCAAAGGCAAAAACAAAGTCGCGGCGGGTTATAATCAAACCGCCGTCAAACGCA
>NZ_KV838146.1:2959-3180 GCF_001838645.1 Neisseria sp. HMSC70E02
GCAACCTGACCCACAGCACCGACCAGCGGACGGGAACGACGCATTTCGAGTACGACAAACTCGGTCGAATCACCAAAGCCGGCAGCGAACTATTCGCCTTCGACCCCGCGCACAATATCCTCGACATCCCGACGGAAAAGGTCAAACCATACCCTGCCCCCTCTCCCGTGGGAGAGGGTTGGGGAGAGGGCAAAACGGCTGCGCTGCTTTCAGACGACCGC
>NZ_KV838147.1:0-358 GCF_001838645.1 Neisseria sp. HMSC70E02
TGAGTGTCCAAGATTTGGGGGCCAGTTCAAACCTGAAACATGGTTTTCAGACGACCTTTTTATCGTGGAAGGATATGGCGGATTCTGCCAAAACGGATGCTATAGTGGATTAACTTCAAATCAGTACGGCGCTGCCTCGCCTTAGCTCAAAGAGAACGATTCTCTAAGGTGCTGAAGCACCAAGTGAATCGGTTCCGTACTATCTGTACTGTCTACGGCTTCGTCGCCTTGTCCTGATTTATGTTAATTCCACTATAATTCTCTTTGCCCTACCAAGTTGCCCAAACGCAACACAAAGTCCATTCGCGGCAACTGCCTTGTCACAAAATATAGTGGATTAAAATTGCAATGATACGGC